>NZ_JBQQFC010000038.1:0-15136 GCF_052258445.1 Psychrobacter sp. T6-1 | reverse complement strand
TCATAAGGTAAACTTGGATAAATATATAGAAAAACGGTAAGATAATCGTTAGCACGCTAACAAGAAGCAAAAGATAATATTAGGAATATCACTATTAAAACCCATATAGTCACTCACCACATGTTAGAGAAATCTATGAGAGAAACTCCTGCAGACTCTCTCATAAGGTTGATATATGTCAGCGCCATAAATACGACTGAAAGCTCTGTATTTGAACATATACAGAATCATTCAAAATCCTTTAATAAAGATAATCATATTATGGGGTTTTTGTGCAATAACAATCAAAACTTTTTGCAGTGTCTAGAAGGCACAAAGAGCACTATCTTTGCGCTTATGCAAAGAATCTTTAAAGATAACAACCATAAAGACGTCGATGTCGTTTTTACCCAAAGAGTAAGCCGTTATAGCTTTACCGATTGGCGCATGCACAGTCTTAATCTAAGTACTAGCAATTGGGATAAATTTTCAGCTCGTACTCAGCTCACTGATATCTCCCCGTTTGAACCACAGCACTGGCCTTCTTGGTTCGTTGAGCACTTTATCGAAACTGTAAAAACCATTGATTACTCCAGTATTAATCAGGACTATATTACCTTTGATACGCTAGGGTATTCTGATTTTAGAAAAAAACTAGCTAGTAATCATGTTTTGTTCTATATATTTTTGAGCGTATTAATTTGCTTTTCTGTAGCGATTTTACTGTTTAAATATGATGTAAGTTCTTAATAAAGGATTATTTCTATAAGATAAAACTCTGCTTTTGCAAAGTCTTGTATGACTTTAGACTATTATACTTCTATCCTTTCCTACAATATTCTCTACCCTTATATAAGTCAATTACTCCCTTACTCTATCGTACTGCTCTTGTCATAAGACAGATGTTATTGATGAAAAATTCGACTATAGTAGATAGCGATCATTCTCATGTGATAATAAAGGAGTATTTTATGAAGACACTAAAAATGGGCTTGGGACTGAGCCTGATAACGATGCTAAGCGCTTGCGTCACAATAACCAATAATGAGGTAGCACTGGGCGGCGAGCCTATCATCACGCAGTACCCTGTTGAGACGGCTCTACTCAATATCTATACCCAGCCGCGCACTGAGACGCTCACTGAGGTCAATAGTACCCAAAATAGAACTATTGACACCAAAGTGACTCCTAAAGGCATCATGGAATTTGAGGGCAAGCGTGTACAAGGCGCTGAGTACGCCACTGTCACTAAAGTAGGCGGTAACGTAGTCAGTCGTTCGACCAGTATCAATTACTTTACCCTAAACCCTGCGCGTTTTTATGGTTATACCGACAGCTCAGGCGCGTATTCGGTAGCGACCCAAACTGCTGACCTACCTAAAGTCGCTCGCGTTGGCGATAAAGGCACATTGATTACCGAAAACGTCTATAGCGATAGCAGCAAACGCAATCAAATCAGCCGCTACCAGCAGTCATGGTCGCTTACGCAGGCTAGCCCAACGACCGCTTGGTTCTGCATTAATACCTCACAAAATCTGTTGTCTCCAGTATCAGATAGCAGTACTGTAGAATGTTACAATATCGATGCTAAGGGCGATATCTTAAGTAGCAAGGCTACGGCCTCTATCCCTACAGCCAATGGTATCAAAACTGTTACTTATACCAGTCGTTAAGTCTTATCTTCTACATAGAACTCATCTATCAGGTGAGTTCTTACGTAGATAATCGGCACTTATTCTTTTAATACCATCACTTCCTCGCTAAATCATAACTCTATGCCCAAGCTCTTAGTTCCTACTCGTCTCTTAGTCACTGCTCGTATTGTATTAACCGTCATCGGTATCGTTATCATCGTTGATTGCGTAGCGCTCATGATGGTGGGCAAAGTTAACTTCGGTACTGTGGTGCCGTTTGCTATTGGCATCATCTTTGTCGCTCATGGTCTATACTGGCGGCGCATTCGCGACTTTATTGGACGTAGACGTCTGTATAAGCGAGTTTGGGGCGCATTATGGGGCGCATTTGCAGTATGGCTGGTCAGCTTTGGGGTGTTTATCGGCTCTTTACAGCAGCAGATTGAGCGCAGTCGTCAGCCATTGCCAGATATCGCCGCTGTCATCGTATTAGGATCAGGAACAGTCGATGGTAAGCCGACGCCGACCCTCGCCAAACGTTTAGACGCGGCTGCCCCTGTTATTAAAGTGCAGCCTGATGCTATCGCTATCACTAGCGGTGGTGTTGGTTTTGGGCGCAGTCGTAGTGAAGCCGATATTATGGCAACCTATCTTAGTGAAGCGCACGGCATTGCATTTAGGCGCATCATACAAGAAGGTCTGAGCACTAGCACTGAGGAGAACTTAAGTCTAAGCAAGCCGCTATTAGCTGCCAAAGGCGTCTGCCTCTCGCAGCCTATCGCCATCGTGACCAGCGACTTTCATACTATTCGCGCGGCTAGCATTGCCCGCCATCAAGGTTATACGCAGCCGATAACGGTAGCGAGTACGACGCCGTTATCGATTCGATATAATGCATGGTTTCGTGAATATTTTGCCTTTGTCAGCGGTTGGCTTTTGGGTGAGTATTAAGACGTGTTACCTTGCATCAGCACGCCTTAGTTTTGAAGTGGGTTATACTAACCAAAACTTATGACTGCGGTTTTAAATAATAACGGGATGCCTATATGTTGTTAGATGTGCTCTTGACGCTGCATTTTATACTGCTAGTGCTTATCTCGCTGCGGGTGCTTGCTCGTCACGATCTGACAGCGCCTGCTCGCTTATCTTGGATTGTGGTGCTGTTTATACTGCCCTATATCGGCGTTGTGATTTACTGGTTGTTTGGTGAAATTCATTTAGGGCGCAGGTTTACCCAAGACTATGAGCACATCAAAAATGAGCTGTACCGTAATAACCCTGAAGTACTCGGCTCTGAGGAGACGATGCGCGCCGCTATCGACCCTGAATACCAAGCGCCGTTTGCCTACTCTGCCAATGCTACAGGCTTTTGTACCACAGTCGGTAATCGTGCTGAGCTGATGAGCGACGCTGCTGAGACTAGCCGGCGCATGATTGCAGACTTTGATGCGGCAACCGATCATATCCATGTGCTGTACTATATTTGGCTTATCGATGGTATGGGTATCGATACCGCGCAGGCGCTGATGCGAGCAGCACGGCGCGGCGTGCGTTGCCGAGCGATGGTCGATGGTATGGGTTCGCGCAAGATGGTGCGCTCCAAAATTTGGCGCGAGATGATCGAGGCGGGCGTCGAGGTTAGCGTGGCGCTACCGATCAGCAATATTATCAAGGTGCTACTCTTTAGCCGTATTGACCTGCGTAATCACCGCAAGATTACTGTCATCGATGGCAAAATCGGCTATAGCGGTAGCCGTAACTGCGCCGACCCTGAGTTTCGGGTCAAGCCTAAATACGCGCCGTGGGTCGATATCATGCTACGACTTGAGGGGCCTATCATCGCGCAGAATCAGATGCTATTTGCTAGTGACTGGCTGATGAAGAACCCTGATACCGCGCTTGAGAGCTTCCCTTATTATACTGAGCCAAAGGATGATGCCTGCGGCGCGCAAGTCTTCTCGGACGGGCCGACGCAGCGACGCGGCACCACGCCGCAGTTTTTGACGACGCTTATTGGTCAAGCCAAACATAGCTTAATTATATCGACGCCCTATTTTGTTCCCGATTACTCTTTGGTCAGTAGTCTGTGCGCCGCAGCCTATCGCGGCGTTGATGTCACGATGATATTTCCTAAATACAATGACTCTTTTATCGTTGCCGCCACGTCGCGCAGCTACTATTGGGAATTACTAGAAGCTGGCGTCAAAATCTATGAATACAAACCAGGCCTATTGCATGCCAAGACTTTGACCGTCGATGGCGAGATAAGCTTGATCGGCTCGACCAATCTGGACTTGCGTAGTTTTGATCTAAATTATGAGAACAACGTCATCTTCAGCGACAAAACTTTGAGCGCTGAGATCATCGAGCGCCAGCATGAGTATCTGGCAGACTCTGAAGAGGTTACCCGTGAACAGGTCGAGAACTGGTCTTTGCTGTATAGAATATGGAACAACATCGTCGCGACTATGGGGCCGGTACTGTAGTTAACACTAGATAAAATGGATACGTTATTCAAAAACGCGGGACTAGTATAAATTTTTCTGGCTTGCTGTGCCTACGCAGACAGAGGCTGCAAAAAATTCATTTCAGCCCCGCTGTCTCTTTTTTATATTGGACTGACTATATAACGACTTATTTGCTAGCAGAATTATCATGACTCTAAACCAGCAACACGTTTTTGCAAGACATACACCACAAATCTAGCCGTGGTCGCAAATGGCTGATCTTGGCTTATATCCAGCAGCGCTTGACGCTTATGGACGCGAGCGCGGTAGGCATAGGGCGTCATAGTCAATAAATCATCGAGCGCAGATGTCGATAAGTGCAAATCGGTACTGATCTGATGCGTTTTTAGTAAGGTGAAATAAGGCGCAACCTCTAGCAAAAACTTATCTGAATCATGAGCGCGCACCTCATCGAATAAAGCTTCGCGTATCGAGGCTAAATGCTCTATATCAGGCTTAGCAATGATAAGGTAGCCGTCTTTTTGCAATACCTTGGCAAAAGCGGCTGGCAATATCGGACTAAAAATACTACTAATACCAGTTAAACTTTGCTCGCTTAAAGGTAAATGTGCAGCGCTGGTAACGATAGGGTAGATAGTCGCTACACGCGCGTTTTTATCTTGCTGATACCAGAGTTGACCTGCTACTTTACTCGCTTTTGCTAAGCGGATGACAGCAGGCTTACTAATATCAGCAGCTATCAAAGTATCCACCCCTGTCTGCGCTATCGCCTGCGTATAGTAACCCTCGCCGCAGCCAATATCTAACCAGCGACTCTTGCCTGCTTGGCTATTTGTCTTTTGATTTAATGCGCTTATCTGCTCACAAATAAGCGTCTGTAGCGGCTCATAATAGCCTGCTTGCAAAAAACGCTTACGGGCATCAATAGAGTGCTGAGAGTCCCCTGGCATCTTGGACTTTTTTTGTTGTACGGGCAATAGATTGACGTAGCCTTGACGCGCAACATCAAACGGGTGCGAGACTTGCTTTTGGTGCAAGCTGCCATCACAGCGCCAAGTATCTGCGGCAGATGTTAGCGGTGACTGACAGATAGGACAAATAAATAAAGACACAGGGTTCTCAAAATCGGCGCAATATGGCGCTTATCTTAACAAAATTTGTGATTGATAGCCGATAAAAAAGCCACCTTAGTCGTCTCTAAGATGGCCTTTTTGCTATTGAAGTCTAACGTAATTTTAGTGTCATAAGACCCAGTATCACCAGCAAAATAGCGATAATCCAAAATCTGACCACCACTTGCGTCTCTTTCCAACCAATTTCTTCAAAATGATGATGGAGCGGCGCCATACGAAAGATACGTTTTTTGCGTAGCTTATACGAGCCAACTTGTAAGATAACGGACACCGCTTCGGCGACGAACAGCCCGCCCATAATGGCAAAGGCAATCTCTTGACGGGTCATAACCGCGATAGTACCGAGCATAGCACCTAAGGATAATGCGCCAACATCGCCCATAAACACCTGCGCAGGATGAGCGTTGAACCACAAAAAGCCAAGACCTGCGCCAACCATTGCCCCGCAAACGACAATCACTTCTGAATTGTAGGGAATATAAGGCACATGTAGATACTCTGAGAATCGAATATCTCCTGATACATAGGCCATAGCGCCTAAACCTGCGGCAACTAAGACGACAGGCAAGATCGCTAAACCATCTAGGCCATCGGTCAAGTTCACCGCGTTTGAGGCACCATTGATCACAAAATAGGTAAAGATAATAAAAGCAATACCAAAGGGCACAACTGAAAAAGGCACAACCCAGTCTTTAAATACAGGCAGTAGTAAATCTACCATACTGCGCGTCGTCGCTATATCTGGCTGCAAAGTAGCAATATAGTATAGTGAGGCGCCAACGAATATCGCGCCAACAGACAGCCAAAAGTATTTTTTGCGAGCGATAAGTCCTGTTGGGTTTTTGTGCTTAATCTTGAGCCAATCATCCGCCCAGCCTACCGCGCCAAAAATAATCATGACGATGAGCAAAATCCAAATATAGGGGTTACCAAGACGCGCCCACAGTAGGGTCGACACCCCAATAGTGCTAAGTATCAGCACCCCGCCCATCGTCGGCGTACCTGTCTTGATGATATGTGACTGCGGCCCATCATCACGAACCGCCTGACCATATTTAAGGGTGCGCAGATGGCGAATAACAGGGCCACCCAGCGCTAAGCTAAGCCCAAGCGCAGTTACCACCGCTAGTAGCGCGCGCAAAGTCAAAGAGGATACCGCAGAAAACGGTGAGTAATATTGGCTAAGCCATTCAAACAACCAAACTAACACCGCCTACTCCTCGACTAGCGCATTGATAAGGGTTTCCATCGCCATAAAGCGCGACCCTTTGAATAAAACGGTACACGGCTGTGCTTGCTGCGCTTGTAAAAACGATTGCAAATACTTAAGCAGACTGTCTTTGTCATCAAAAGCATGGGCATTGATATCACTCACTTCTTTGGCACCAGCGACAGTATAGCGGGCGTATTCACCAACGCAGAGCAGCACATCGATACCTGTCGCGGCAATCGTGCGTCCAAGGCTTTGATGCTCACTTACCGCCGCATCGCCAAGCTCACCGATATCGCCTAGCACCATGATTTGCGTCCCTGTTTGCGCGGCGAGCACCTTAGCACCTGCACGTACTGAATGCGGATTGGCATTATAAGTGTCATCGATCAAGCGGTGGTTGCCGAGCATTTGACTATCAAGACGACCCTTAGCAGGGCGCGAATTTTCGAGGCCTGTCACGATGTCTTCAATAGGAATGTTTAAAGCATAAGCGCATGCGGCGGCAGCTAGGGCATTTTTGACATTGTGCTCGCCTGCTAATGGCAAATTGATATCCTGCACCTGCGTACCGATATGCAATTTAAACTCACTGCGCTCAGGCTCGACGTCTAGGTGACTGGCGCTGACATCAGTATTACCAAAACCGATAACATTGGAGGTATGCGTCTCAGCGATACGGCGCAGTTGGTTGGTAAAATCGTCTTTGTCTGGAACAATGGCAAACTGAGTATCATTTAAAGTGTGATAAATCTCAGCTTTGGTCTGACAGATACCCTCGCGGCTACCAAACTCGCCTAAATGCGCAGTGCCGATATTTAAGATACAAGCCACATCAGGACGGACAATCTCGGTGGTATAAGCGATCTCTCCAATGTGATTCGCGCCAAGCTCCATGATGGCATAACGATGATGATCGGACAGCTCAAGGAGCATCATGGGTACGCCCAAATCATTATTTAAGTTGCCACGCGTGATCAGCGTTGGCGCTAAGCGCCCAAAAATGCTACCAAGCATCTCTTTACAAGTGGTCTTGCCGCTAGAGCCTGTAATAGCAATTACCGTTAAATCAGTATGCTGCTGACGACGATGAGCGGCCAGATGCCCAAGTGTCAGGCGCGTATCAGTGACGACTAATTGCGGGATACTGGTTGAGATCGGACGTGAGACGATAGCAGCGACAGCGCCTTGAGTGGCCGCTAGATTGATATAATCATGACCATCAAAGTTGTCACCGCTGAGCGCCAAAAAGATATCACCCGTCTTTATTGTACGCGTATCGGTAGCGATACGATTACTTGTCAGTTGAGGGCTTTGGGTTTGATCTGCTTGATCAGAGTCTGGTAGCTGCCAATGACCATCGAGTGCATTGGTAGCAGCGAGCAGATTGTCCGCTTGCCAGACGTAGAGTCCTTGCGACTGAAGGGTATTATCGTTGTCAGCTGTCATAGGGGTTACCTTGTAGGGCTTTCATTATCTTACTAATGGTTGTCGTAATAGTAGTTATCGTATCAAAAGGTTATAAAATCAGAGACGTTGCGCTTTTTTGAGGGCTTGCGCTAAAACAACACTGTCATCAAAATCATGGCGCACATGATTAATCTCTTGGTACGTTTCGTGACCTTTGCCTGCGATAACCACAATGTCATCAGCCTTGGCGTGGGTCACTGCATAGTCAATAGCACGCTGGCGTGCAGGCTCTATGTGCGTGCGCTTGTATTGCTCATCTGTCATACCTGATTGCATATCTTGCAATATGACATTCGGGTCTTCGGTGCGCGGATTGTCAGCGGTCAATATTACTTTATCAGCACCTGATAGTCCTGCTTGCGCCATCAGTGGTCGCTTGCCAGCATCTCGGTCACCGCCGCAGCCAAACACTGCCCATAGCTGCCCGTCGCAATGCGTTCTTAGGCTAGCGAGCACTTGGCTGAGCGCATCAGGAGTATGCGCATAATCCACGATAAAGCAGCCATCAGTCGACGGTACGCGCTGCATACGTCCGATAGCGCCTTGCAACTTAGGTACGACGCTAGCTACACGCTCGATATCCACACCTAAAGCGACAGCGGCAGCAATAGCGGCAAGCAAATTGGCCACATTAAAAAGCCCTAGTAATGGGCTGATAATAGTAATATCCCCAAACTCGCTATGCAAGGCAATTTGTACACCCTCAAGGCTAGGCTCAATGCGAGTTGCCATAAAAGTTGCTGACTTTTCAGGCTGCAAGCTATACGTCCATACAATAAGATCACTCGCTTGCGCTGTATCTATCATAATTTGCGCATGCTCATCATCGCTGTTGATAATGGCATGAGTCAGCGCTGGAAAGTGTGCTTTGTCAAACAATCTTGCTTTTGCCTGCGCATACTCGCTCATATCAGCATGATAATCTAGATGATCGCGAGAGAGATTGGTATAGATAGCAACGCTCACAGGTATGCCTTGCAAACGCTGCTGATCAAGTCCATGCGAGCTGGCCTCAAGTGCCAATATCTGCGCTTGCTCTTGACCCATTTTATATAAAAATTGCTGCACCGCCAGCGCGTCGCCTGTGGTATGACTCGCTTGTACCAGTGCGCCCAAGCGTCCATTGCCTGCCGTACCCATCACCGCACTACTCATACCGACCAATTGCGCAAGCTGCGCGACCAGTTGACTAATCGTCGTTTTGCCATTGGTGCCCGTCACCGCGACTACTGTAGGCAAAGCGATAGGCTGCTGATATTGCATACGGCTCTGAACCAAATCACCCAAAAAATCCCGAATATCAGGCACATAAAGAACAGGACAAGGCAGATCTGATAAAGCCAAGTCAGTATCTTGGTGGTTACCGAGTTGGATATGACGGTGCGGCGGAACATGAGCAGTAGCAAACAAAGCTTGCGGGTCAATCTCAGATAAGATGAAGGCTGCATTTTGCGCGGCTTGTTCGATGTAGTGACGGCTTTTTTGGCAGTTCGGTATTTGGCTTTTTAGCAGGACAAAGACATCCTGCGCACCCACTTGCCGGCTGTCTAATTGAAACTGGTGGAATGCGATATCAGCGACTGATTGGTCTTGTACTAGCATATCTAGCAGGTGTTGACGTAACCTACCTTGATCCTTATCACCGCTTTGAGAACCGTCCATCAACTGCTGCAAAGTAACAAGGTTATAATTTGACTCAGTCATGGACAACTCCTAAAGAAAATGAGAGACAACACAGGGTTTTATTTTTGTTTAGGGTTCTGTGGTCTGCAAAGGTTTATCAAGAGGCACATTATACAAGCGTAGTGCCTCTTTCATCACATTGTGAAAAACAGGCGCTACCGTCAAACCGGCGTAAATCTGACCGCGCGGGTCTTCGATTAGCATAACACCGACCAGTCTCGGATTAGAGGCAGGCGCCATACCAGCGAATACGTTACGGTATTGATCCGTATAGTAGCCACCATCAGGATTGATCCGGCGCGAGGTTCCTGTCTTGCCAGCGACGCGGTAGCCATCAATCGCTGCCGCTTTTGCCGTACCACCAGCCTCAGTTACGGACTCAAGCATTTTTACAATAGCCATCGCTTGCTCGTGTTCCATAATGCGCTTACTTGGCGTTGCTTCGTTATCTTTGATCAAGGTAAGCGGATGCATAACCCCGCCTGCCGCTAGCGCTGCATAAGCCTGTGCCACTTGCGCGAGCGTCACTTGTAGACCATAGCCATAACTGACCGTGGCTCGTCTTGCCGTTTCTTTTTCTTTTGGCGTAACGACAAGGCCACTACCCTCACCTGGGAACTGCAGGGGCGTTTTGGTCCCAAAGCCGAACTGTCTTTGCATATTGGTAATGGCATCAGGCGGCAAGGATAAAGCAATCTTGGTTGAGGCGACGTTGCTCGATTTTTGAAGTAGCGTTGCCATATTGATCATACCCAAATTGTTATGATCGCGAATGGTATAGCCGCGCACCCGAATGGAACCAGGATTGGTATCGATTAGAGAATTAGCGGTGTACTTGCCTGAGTCTAGAGCGGCAGCAACGGTAAACGGCTTCATCACCGAGCCTGGCTCAAAGACATCAAGCACCGCACGGTTACGCTGGTTTTCACCAGTCATCTCGTTGAGATCATTGGAGTTAAATGAGGGCCATGTTGAGAGCGCAAGCACCTCGCCTGTCTGGACATCAACGACCATACCCGTCGACCAACGCGCGCGCTGCAAGCGTCCTGCCTTTTCTAGCTCTTTATATAATAAATACTGCAAGCGCGAATCTATCGTCAATGCCACATCTTTACCTGCAATCTCAGGTTCAAGCTGCTTGATCTCTTTTAAACTGTTTTGTTTGGCGTCTTTTAGCACTAAGACTTTGCCATCATCACCAGCGAGCATCGTCTCATACTGGCGCTCGATACCCGCACGTCCCTCATAGCCGCCCTCAGGATCAGCGGAGTTTTGACCCATAAAGCCAAGTAGCTGCGAGTTGGGCTGGGGCTGCGGATAATAGCGCTGAAAGAAGTTCTTTTCGTATACCGCAGTAAAGTCAAGTGAGCTCACACTTTGTGCAATCTCAGGGGTGACTTTGTTCAGTAGCGGTAGATAGTGTGAGCCTGCACCAGAGGGTAGCGCCGCTTTCACCGCATCAGGATCAGTGACGTCAATACTGTCATCAATAGCCGTCACTTTTTGTAATTCAGTAACAGGAATATTGGCAGCAGCAGCCAAAATAGTTAAATCCATGTCTTTTAAGCGCTGCTCCATCCGTGCACGTAGTTGCGGGCTGTTTGGATTGGTCAGAATAATGCGCTTGATCTCGTAGTATTCGCGCGCATAATCATGCGGGCTAAAAGAGACTGTCGCAAGTGGCGCACTAACGGCGAGCGGTAAGTCATTACGATCAGTAATCATACCGCGGTAAGACTTTTGCGTGCGAGTGCTGGTGATCAGCTCATCGCCTTTGGCTTGATAGAACTGTGCGTTGATGACTTGCACATAGTAGGCGCGTGCGATTAAAAGTATTAAGATAACAAAGGCAATGCCCCAAATCATGCGAAACCGGTCTTTGTCATCCTCAAAGCCGCCGCGAGTGGACGCGCCTGAGGCTTTATTAAAAGCAAGTTTTTTACGGTTTTTGACGCTGGTGTAAGCGCCCTCGCTCTCATTCTTTTTTAGGCGACCAAATAATTTTGCTTTGCGAGTATTAACACTACCTGATTTGGCGGTACTAGCACGGCGAAGGGGTTTGATAACCTTACCGCTAGCAGGTTTTTTATTCTTGTTAGCTTTGGAGTCAGGTTTTTTAGTACTCATAGCGCCGCCTCCGATACGTCTGTGCTCGCCTGTGGCGCGTTCTCTAGTAGCGTATCGCTCAAGGACTCTTGCTCAGCTACAGTGTTTTTCTCAGCTAAGGGTTTCTGCGGATTTGGCGCGGCACTCGATAATACAGCGGCAACACCTGGCTGAATGATGAGCTTGTCTTTGAGCGTAGGCGAGTACATACCTAGCTCTGCAACCGCGCGGCTGGCAATTTGCGGGGTAGCGCTAAAGGTTTGCTGCTCAATCAATAAACGCTGGTGCTCAATTTGCAATTTGCGCTCTTGTTTTTTCATGTCTTGCAAGGTTTTGTAGTCCTGATGATATTGCTGCACGTTTTGGGCAGTTTTGATACCACTCCAGATGATAGAGCCCGCTAATAAGAGCAGTATCACCACATAAATACTAACCACATTAAAACGCTTGGCAAACAGTTCACCGACATCTGTATGAGTTGTAGAAGTATGCTGCTGCTTGGTCGGTTTGCCAGAAGGTGCCATGACGCTCTCAAAATAAAAATAAAAAAGAATACTGCTAAAAGTGAAGCAGCTTAACAGAGAATATTTACAGGTTCTTAACAGGCGCGTAGCTATTCATGCCTTGGCATCGTTAAATCAAGCTTTTGTGCAGTTAGTTTGCATTGGCTGTTAGTTCGTACTAACTATCACGTCACTACGAGTCGCGGCGCGTAGCCACGCACTACGCGCGCGCGGATTATCAGCGATCTCAGTCTTGCTAGGTCCAATGCGTCTGGGCTTACTAAAGTACCGCGGGCGTTTAGGCGGCATGGGTAGGTTTTCATCCTCTGGATACTGACCCTTACTATGACGCTGCAAAAATTGCTTGATACGGCGATCTTCTAACGAGTGAAAGCTAATCACCGCAAGCTGCCCGCCTGTTTTTAACATCTCAATACTTTGCGCCAAAAAGCTATCGACATCGCCAAGCTCATTGTTGATAAAGATACGCATCGCCTGAAAGCTTTGGGTCGCTGGATGCTTGCCGCGCTGCCAGTTTGGGTGCGCCACTTTTATCACTTCAGCCAACTCAAGTGTCGACTCATAACTGTCCATTTGTTTGATGGCGCGGGCAATACGGCGGCTATGACGCTCTTCACCGAACTCATAAAGTACGTTAGCAAGAGTCTCATCATCGACCTGCTCAAGCCACTGTCCAACAGACTGCCCGCGAGTTGTGTCCATGCGCATATCGACCACGCCATCACGCATAAAACTAAAGCCGCGCGTGCCATCATCGATCTGCGGCGAGGATATCCCCAGATCTGCCATAAGTCCGTCTACTTTAGCGATACCCAAAGCATTTAAGCTGCCCGTCAAAGTAGCAAAGCTATCATGAATAACCTGTACGCGGCTGTCTGTCGCCGCCAATTCGTGAGCGACTGCAATCGCGGTCGGGTCTTTATCAAAGACGATAAGCTTGGCATCGTCAGCTAAGTGTGAGAGCAGCAAACGGCTATGACCGCCGCGCCCAAAAGTTGCATCAACATAAATACCGTCCGCTTGCAAACGAGCTGCTTTTGGTAAGGATTTGACGCCCAGCACTGCAGCAACCGCTTCGTTTAATAATACCGCGTCATGCACAAATACAGGCTCATCACGCTCTGGCGTTTGCGTAGCACTTGATACAGTATCAAGATTGGCGTTAGGCTTAGAATCTAATAAGGACACAAATCACTCAGTAAATGACGACCTAGGCGGCCAGTAATAGTATAAAAATAAACAAGTTATCAGACAACTTGCGTTATTATCGCAAGGATACACGGTGAGTCAAGCGCTAGAGGGGCTTTTCGTTAAAAATATCGAAACGCTCTGTTATACTAGCGCTATATTTTACGCTATTTCTACTCTTTAATTGCCTATTTTTTAGCTGGCAACTTTTTAACCAGCAACACTATCCCGAGACCCTTATGACCCAGACTATTAGCTCCATCAAGCGCCCTGTTCGTACCCGTATCGCCCCCTCACCTACTGGATTTCCACATGTTGGCACCGCCTATATCGCCCTGTTTAATCTGGCTTTTGCCAAGGCAAACGGTGGTGAATTTATTTTGCGTATTGAGGACACCGATCAAGCGCGCTCAACTAAAGCCTCCGAGCAGATGATTTTGGACGCGCTGCGTTGGGTGGGTCTAGATTGGGCAGAGGGTCCTGATGTTGGCGGGCCCCATGCGCCTTATCGTCAAAGCGAGCGCGCGGATATTTATAAAGATCATGCCCAAAAACTACTAGACTCAGATCATGCCTTTCGCTGTTTTTGTACCCCTGAGGAATTAGACGCCATGCGCGCGGAGCAAATGGCGCGCGGTGAGACGCCGCGTTATGACGGTCGCTATGCTGATTTGCCGCGTACTGAATCCGATAAAATGGTCGCTGATGGCAAACCTTTCGTCATTCGTATGCGTGTACCTAAAGATGGTGTGTGTAAGGTTGAGGATATGCTACGCGGTACGGTTGAGATCCCGTGGGAACAAGTCGATATGCAAGTGCTGCTCAAAACTGACGGCCTACCAACGTACCATCTCGCTAATGTCGTTGATGACCATTTGATGCAGATCACGCACGTCATGCGCGGTGAGGAATGGCTCAATTCCGCGCCCAAGCATCAATTGTTATATGAGTACTTCGGCTGGGAGATGCCCGTTCTGTGCCATATGCCGCTACTGCGCAACCCTGACAAATCCAAGCTATCAAAACGCAAAAATCCAACCTCCATCACCTACTATCGTGATGCAGGTGTGCTCCCTGAGGCGCTGCTCAATTATCTAGGGCGTATGGGCTACTCTATGCCAAACGACGAAGAAAAATTCACTCTTGATGAAATGATAGCCAGTTTCGATATTCAGCGCGTGTCTTTGGGCGGGCCTATCTTTGATATCGAAAAGCTGTATTGGCTCAATAGTGAGTGGCTACGCGCACTGACGCCTGAAGAATTAAAGAATAAAATCCTCGACTGGGCCAATAATAGTGATAAGCTGACGGCGATGGCAGCCGCAATACAACCTCGTATTGAGCTACTCTCTGACGCAGTTAATTGGGGCGGTTTTTACTTTCAAAACTTACCTGAAATCACTAGCGAGTATTTTGTGCACAAAACGCTTACCCCTGAGCAAATTATGGAAATCTTGCAGCTGACATTATGGCAATTAGAAGCACTGCCAGAATGGTCGGAAGACAACATTTATGCCATTGTTAAAGGCATGGCAGCCGCGCTAGATATCAAGATGCGCGATTTTATTGCGCCGTTCTTTATCGCTATTGCAGGCAGCTCCTCATCCACGCCAGTGATGAACTCCATGTGGATTATCGGTGCGGACATGACGATGACCCGCTTGCGTCACGCCATCGATGTGCTTGGTGGTTTGGGTAAGAAAAAGCTAAAGAAGTTAGAGAAAACAGCAGCAGATTTGCC
>NZ_JBQQFC010000037.1:0-15454 GCF_052258445.1 Psychrobacter sp. T6-1 | reverse complement strand
TTTGTGGTCATGGGGTTGTATTTGTCCCAATAATATATATAATGTGCTCTCACGTTTAGGGATAGAATATCTCTTAGTGTGAAGCAAGAAATTCGTTTTACAAATAGAGTTTTTAATCAGACATCATAAAGATGTCATTTAGACTGGATTTGTAAACATAGTTTTTAGAATTTTCCCTTTAAGGAAAATTCTCTTGCGAAGCTAAAAAAGCAGTGCTTTTTTCGTTAGACATCATAAAGATGTCATTTTTTAAGAAAATCCCCTTTAAGGTATTTTCTCTTGCGCGGCTAAAATTGTATACAATTTTTTTACGCCGCTCAGGGCCGATAGCTCAGTTGGTAGAGCAGTTGACTTTTAATCAATTGGTCCCGCGTTCGAGTCGCGGTCGGCCCACCATATTTAGTAGCACCTTCATTAAGTGCATTACCCTACTCGGTATTGACTTAATGACTTTAGTTTTAAACCTAGTTTGGATATATAGCTTCTAGAATTTACGATAACGTAAATAGAACTTTTTAAAGTTTAGCGTTTTACACAATTTCCCTCTAAGGAAATTGTTCTTGCGAAGCTAAAAAAGCAGTGCTTTTTTCGTTAGACATCATAAAGATGTCATGTTTTAAGAAAATCCCCTTTAAGGTATTTTCTCTTGCGCGGCTAAAAAAGCAGTGCGATAGTTTTAAACCTAGTTTGGATATATAGCTCTTAGAATTTACGAAAATGTAAATTCTCTTGCGCTCGGACGAAGCAGTGCTTCGTTTTATCCTCGCTCAGGGCCGATAGCTCAGTTGGTAGAGCAGTTGACTTTTAATCAATTGGTCCCGCGTTCGAGTCGCGGTCGGCCCACCACATTTAGTTTGATATTTGTTTATCGTACTACGTAAAAGCCCAGACATTACTTATAATGTTTGGGCTTTTTTTTGGCTATTTTAACTAGCTAAGGGGTTTTAACTCTTTTACGGGCAAATCTAAACTTTACTATAGCACTACTCAAAACATTTTTTAACGAGGTCTTGCGGGGCTCTTTTGGCGCGCGAGCTATCAGACGATCAAAATCCTTATCGCATATCTTTGCTCTTTTATCATGCGCTAATAAGATAAGCGCTGGTTGCAACGATTTAACTTTATCTAGTGAGCTGCGGTAAGCATCAGGCAAAGTAATCAGATAAGGCGATACAAATTTGTCTCTGATAATCAGTATAAGATCAGCGGTATAAACTTGTTTCGTCTGCGCATGCCACAATGATAAGTCGCGATCCGTATGGCCTGGCGTCTCCAAGACCATCCAATCTGCAAAGTTCGGTATCGGGTCGCCATCTTGAACTTCAATATCAACTTTTAAGTTGGGATTGTACCAAATATTGGCAATTGACTTCCCTTGTCTGTGAGCTACGTAATAGGTCAATCCCAAATCATTTAAGTGCGAGATTCTACCCGATATACCTTGATACCAAGATTTTTCAGATTTTGCACTAACGATTTGACAGCCTGTTTTTTGTTTTAGTAACTCAGCGCCGCCCGCATGATCTGGGTGCATATGCGTGACCATGACTGTCTTAAGGTGCCCGGCGGGACGCTCTAATTTATCTGTAATGTATGTCAAAATATGCTCGACATCGCACAGACATCCTGAGTCAAGTAGTAATAACTTGTCAGGATACACCGCCATATAAGTGGTCTGAATATAGCCTTCAATAGCAACGATATCAATTAAACTCATAATAACTCTCAGCCTACTACTAAGCTTTATTTTATTTTTGGTAATTATTAAACAATCGTATAATTAACTTTATAAACCTCTATTTCAAGCTAATCTTATGATTAGCTTAGCGACTATATTTAGTGCTTTAGCATTTAGCATTATAACGTTTAGAGTTGTACAACTCGCGACATTCAGTGAACGCTTGTGACTATTATTTTACAGCGACTATTCAAAGTACTGCCTAGTTGCAAAAAATATAGCGCTAATAATGAACATTCGAACAAAAGCCTGAACTAGTATATAGTCTTGATAGGGTGTGCTAGAGAGTCATTGGATTTAGTTCTTAGAATAAAATCCTGTTATCCTTATAAGGTTTAATAAAGTAATCATCAGTGAGTGGTCTATGAATAGCGTTGCGGAGAATATAAAGTCGCCTACCCAACCTGTGTTAAATACCATTATTAAAGGGTTAGTATTAACACTCTTCACCACAGGACTGCTGGGGTTATCTATACCTGCAAGAGCCGGTGGCGGTGAATACTGCGGCTCTAATTTTTCATTGGACAATCGCACCTATAACGAATGCCAGATCAATTTTCCCACCCTCGATACTGGTAATGATACCCAAACCAATCTCTATTTATTGCTCGCTGATAAAGGCTTAATTGACTTTGACACCCTTGATGAGCTTGGCCCAAGATACTACCGTTATTATGATTTCCCATTACACTTAAGGACTCTAAGACATACAGCGGTCAATGAAGTCGAGAATCCCAAGCAAAGCTTTTTAGAGGACTCAGAAACCAGCAATTACGCTGAATATTGTAATAGCTTTTATACGGGCGAGGAAGCGCTAGAGCAAGCCCTAAAACTTGATCCTGAATTGACCTCTAAAGAGCGCGTGCAACTAATGCAGTTTCGCAGCGCTATTCGCAGTGAATGTACCGACTCGTTCAACCGTGCCACGCCATCATTAGCAGTAGAGAACGATGCCCCTGATGTCTCTAATGCACCTACCTTTCCCTTGCAATGGTCTACCAATGCTCAGCCATACGCCGACTATATCTTAGCCACTCAGCTGTTTTATTTGGGCGAAAAGTCAGACTTTGACAGTGCCGATAATCTCTATAGCGCTTTGACTAATATTAAAACCAATAATAATGCTGGGTTAGCTTGGCTGGTCGATACTGCCAACTATATGCTCATTCGTACGGGTATTAACCGCATTTATCAGCAGGGTATGGCAGACTACTACTATAAAAGCGAGAGCGTTGATCCAAAGCTATTTGCGGGCACGCAACAGGCCATCAACTCTTACCTGAGCCGCTTCAAAAACGGGCATCATACTGCTTCCGCTCGGGGCTTACAACGCAGGCTCTATTGGCTAGCCGATGAGCAACAAAAGCTAGTGGATGAGATCGAATGGCAAATGAATCATGCAAACTCGCTACAATTTAATCTCGATAGTCGCTCATTACCAGCAGAAATCGAACGACGAGTATTTTTCCCAAGTTATGATGAGTTAATCGATACCAACACTTTTAATAGCCCCATCCTACTGACCAGTTTTGCCTTGTACCGCTTAAGACCTGCCAGTTCTTCTAACTCCCCTACTCCTTTGACGTTAAGACAGCTTGAGCGTTTAAAACCTAAGTTTAAAGATCGCATGGATTTGTATCAGTATCTACTGGCGACTTATTATTTTGTACAGCAAAACAACCCAAAGCTTGCCTTACAGTACTTACCAAGCGATGCGCCTACTGTAGCAAAAAGCAAAATGTCGTATTCAAAATTTAGCCAATTCGTGCTAAAAGCAAAAGCATTGCAGCAAATGGGTAATGTTGATGAGGCAAATGCACTATGGGATCGTCTGCACAAGCTACCCAAACAGCCGTTTCAGAATATTGTAACCGAGCTGGCGTTAGCGCTTCGAGCGGATCAAACTAATGATTACAGCAAACTGTTTGGTAATAATGCCAACATGCAATCACAAGTTCTAAAAGTACGAATAATAAAGTATTCTGCTGATCCTGCGCTATTACAGCAAATTGCTAATAGTCATTCGCCAACCGATACTATTGGTGCAGAAGCCCGCTACGCGCTACTGAGCAAATCACTGATCCATGGGCGCTATAAAGACTACTTAACCTATAAGCCCTCCTATCTTCCGAAGAATGCTCAAGAATACTTGGGCTATGATAGTCAAGAGGAGACACTCAAATACTTGCCTGTTTTTAATGAATTTAATTGGCAAGGCAAAAAGATAAGTCCTAGTATCAACTGCCAAGACTTAACCAAAACCGTCACTCGCTTAAGCCAAAACCCAAAGGATAGACTACAAACTCTATGTCTGGCTGAGTTTATGTATGATACTAATGTCACAAGCTATCTCAACGATTATGACCAGTATTATCATACTGCTGATCAAAGCGATATGAGTTATCCTTACTTAGGAGACATACCCAGTCGTTTTAAGGGTAAAAATACAAGCCGATTAGATATGTATCAAGCTATATTTACCAATAATCCAGATGACGAATTATCTGCTTATGCCCTACACCGTGCCATTGGTTGCTTTGCAAGTGCTGGTAATAACCAATGTAGCGATGAGGACGTGGATATGTCAGTCCGTAAAGGGTGGTTTCAACGTTTAAAATCAGACTTTAGCAATACGACTTGGGCACAAAATCAAAAATACTACTGGTAATAACCCGTCTAAAATTAGAACGTGCTAAACATTGAGACGTGTTAAACATTGAGACGCGTTAAGCATTAAGATGTGTTAAGTATTAGGAAATATTGACTTGATAAATAAACAGCTCAAACTCAAAAGGTTCGTCTTAGGGTCTATTTTCTTAATCATTCTGCTCTTTGCGGTTTTTATTTATATTCAGTTTGAAAAATCTCTTGCGACTAGTCAGTCTGATAAGGTTCAACCAACCCATTCAGAGGCTAGTCATCCTAATAGTGTTCATTCTCCAGACACAGATGCTTCTGTTAGTGGTAGTGGTGGCGATAGTGTCATTATCAATCCCAAGGACTACGAGCAATTTTGGATTTGGACGCCGTCCAAAGATGACACTAAACTTAGCCAAGCTCATACCTTATATCTTTTACAAGGTGAAATTCGTTCGCCCAATATTCCGTACTATCGTCCCAACACGCGTGAGAACGCGGCTCATGCGGCACCGGCAACGCTTACCTCTCAAGGTTTAGGCGTGCGCGCTTTAACTGATAAAAAGATTTGGCTGGTCTATCGGGCAACCAGTCAAGAGTGGTCAGATAAGGTTATGCCGCAGCTTATTGAGCGCTTGGACAAATGGCAGCGTGCAGGTAATCAAGTCATGGGTATTCAAATAGACTATGACGCGCCAACCTATCAACTCGATAAATACGCCGAGTTACTCAAAGGTATTCGTCAGCAGTTGCCAGCGCAATATCAATTAAGTGTGACTGGATTGCTTGATTGGTCAAACCAAGCGGATGATCCTCAGTTTATGCAACTTAATGATGCTATTGATGAGCTGGTTATTCAAACCTATCAAGGGACAATGACTTTGCCCGATTACTCTCGATATCTAAAAAAGTTAGAAAACTTACCGTTTGATTTTAAGATTGGTGTTATTGAAGGCGGTCAATGGCAAGTCGCAGAATTTTTGGAAAATAACCCCCACTTTAAAGGTTATGTGGTGTTTTTGCGCTAGAGATTGATGTGGTTTGAGTAGTCTTTTATTGTGAAAAGAGCTAAACCATTTTATAAAAACCAAAAAACCCAGCACTTAGGCTGAGTTTTTTGCTAGTTATCAGTGAGTGATTAAGCTAAATCACGTACCTTTGGCTCACGCTCCCACAGACGAGTTTTGGCATTTTCGATAAAGCCATCAACATCATCAAGCGGGGTTACAAAAGCATCTTTTTCGATCGGCAATTTGCTCAATATGTGTTCTTCAGTTGCAGGGCAATAAGCGATGGCCTTGCAATGCGCATAAGCATCGGTGAACCAGTCTAATGCTGAGCTGTCCTCTGCAAGATTTTTAGCTGGTGGATGCATAATGATACTTACTACCGCATCAAAGAGCACTGATGGACCGCCAGCTAAGCGCTCGTCAGCTTGTACGCGAGTACCATCGTCTAACGTCACTTCTTTGTTCGGTGCGACGATTTTGACCATGCCGCCCTCAGCATTGACAGCGTCTTCAAATTTCTTGATTTCGCTATGACTTGAGCCTTCTGCGACTAAAATACCGACCAAGCGGCCTTTTAATGTCTTAGGCGATAGACCAATAGTCTGTACTGCTTTTGAGGTATCCATATCTATTACTGGCGCAGCAGGATCAGCGGCTTCAGGTAGCTCCATGCCCAGTGCTGTTGCTACGCGGTTTGCCAAATCTTCATCGATATTGCGTAAATGACTTAGCGTGCGAGTACGGACGTGAGCGGTGTCCACCTTACCAAGCTCAAACGCGTAAGCTGAAGCGATGTGAGCTTGTTCTGCAGGGGTCTGGCTGCGATAAAACATACGCGGCTGGCTATAGTGATCAGCGAAGCTCTCAGCACGTACGCGACCTTTGACGCCATCATCCAACTTTTCAGCAAACGACTCAAAACCCTTTTCAACACTCTCACGTGGACGCGTTGTATCTAGGCTTTGCGGCTCATAGAGTACGCGAGTTTTTGGCACCTGCATTTGCATATGGCCATCTTGCTGGTTGTTGGCAAACGGGCACTTTGGCGCGTTGATAGGAATTTGCACAAAGTTTGGTGAGCCCAAACGCTTAAGCTGAGTGTCCAAATAGCTAAACAAGCGACCTTGTAGTAATGGATCATTACTAAAATCAATACCTGGTGGCACATGAGATAAGCAGAAGGCAACTTGCTCAGTTTCAGCAAAGAAGTTATCTACATTACGGTTTAACACCATCTTACCCACTATTTTGACAGGTACCATCTCCTCTGGAATCAGCTTAGTTGAGTCTAGATGATCAAATGGGAACGCGTTAGCCTCTTCTTCTGTAAAGAGCTGAACGCCAAACTCCCACTCTGGATAATCGCTGTTATCAATCGCTTCATACAAGTCACGACGATGATAATCAGGATCTGCGCCAGAGATTTTGACAGCCTCATCCCATGTGGTAGATTGAACACCGAGTACAGGCTTCCAGTGAAAACGTACAAAGGTGCTCTTGCCATCTTTATCTAGTAGACGATAACTATGAATACCAAAGCCTTCCATCATGCGCAGGCTGCGTGGCAATGCTCTGTCACTCATCAGCCAAATCAGGTTGTGCATGGTTTCAGGGCTAAGCGAGACAAAGTCCCAAAACGTATCATGAGCAGAAGCAGCTTGTGGAAAGCCACGATCAGGCTCAGGCTTAACCGCGTGTATCAAATCTGGGAACTTGATCGCATCTTGAATAAAGAAGATCGGCATATTGTTGCCGACGATATCCCAGTTGCCCTCTTCGGTATAGACTTTTACCGCAAATCCGCGTACATCACGTGGGGTATCTTTTGAGCCTTTATTACCAGCAACAGTAGAAAAACGCGTGAACAACGGCGTCTGCTTGCCAGTCTCAGTCAAAATTTTAGCCGTCGTATATTCTTCTAATGATTCGGTCAATTCAAAATAACCGTGAGCGGCACTGCCGCGGGCATGAACCACACGCTCTGGGATACGCTCATGGTCAAAATGATTAATTTTTTCACGAAGGACAAAATCCTCTAGCAGTGTTGGCCCGCGTGCGCCTGCCTTTAGGGAGTTTTGGTTATCAGCGATAACGACGCCTTGCTGCGTAGTTAAAGCTTTATTGTCATCTCCTGCGCGTTGGTGCGTCTCGCCACCATTGCCGCGCGTAGGGTTCATATCAACTGCGGGGTCCGTATGATCTATATTGGTTTTCATTGGGCATCCTAGCTTTTTTGGTTGTCGATTATAGGTAAGCTCATAAAAGAGCGACCATTCATAGTACCCAAAAAACCTAGCCGATACATGGTTTACCTTGTTGATATTTAGTTAACTTTTGCATTACTCAAAGATAATTTTTGCCGCGTTTTGTATTAAATCTACATTAATAACTCATGCTTGTAATGTAGCTATTCTATAGGGTATGCTTTTATGCAAGCCTATAAGATATAGGTCATCTTCTTAGCATGCTCTTCTTTTAATTATTACACCTAATCATCTATAAAAAGAGGCTCTCTATGTCACTCCTGTCAAAGTCATCTACTCGCTCACTTATCGCTGGCGCATCATTAAGTCTGTTTGCTCTAACTGTGAGTCAAAGTGCACTAGCTATCACTGCTACAGACATTACCTATACGGTAGACAATCAAAACTATGAAGGATATTACGCCAAAGCGGATCGACCAAGCGCCCCTTTTATCTTACTTATTCATGATTGGGATGGACTCACAGACTACGAGAAAAAACGTGCCGATATGCTAGCTGCTGAGGGCTATAATGTCCTAGCCGCTGATATGTTCGGTGCTGGTATTCGCCCCACCGAAATGGCGGACAAAAAACGTCTGACTTCTGAGCTGTATGATGATAGAACCAAAATGCGCCGTTTACTTGCCGGCGCACTAACAGTAGGTCAGCAGCAGGGCAATAATGTTCGAAATGGCACCACGATGGGATATTGTTTTGGCGGAAGTGTGGCGTTAGAGCTTGCCCGATCCGGTTTTGAGCAAAAAGCATTTGTGCCCTTTCACGGCGGGCTTGAGCTTCCGACAGGTCAAAATTACAACACCACTCGCGGTGAGATTTTAGTCTTTCATGGCACAGCTGACGAAGCCGTTCCTTTAGAGGACTTTACCGCCCTTGGCAAGACTTTGGAGGCCAGTCAAGTACCGCACGAGATGATTACCTATAGCGGCGCGGTGCATGCTTTTACCGATTTTAATAATCCTGATAGATACAACGCCCGTGCAGATGAGCGCTCATGGAATCGTTATCTAACGTTTTTAGAAGACAGTTATAAATAGATCCATCAGCTTATATAACTTTTTACAAAGAGTATAAAGAGTATATAGATACTTTTGTTATTGACACACCCTAGTTCTAGACCTCTTAGCTCTAAACTAGGGCGTGTTGTCTTTAAAACTTAGGAAATACCAACAAGGAGGACGAGATGCTATTACAGAACGATATATTACGCGCGCGTGTCAGATTATTAGGGTCGTTATTGGGAGAGGCGATAGCTCGTCAATCTGGAGAGGACACATTGAACACTATTGAGACGCTGCGTAAGGGCTTTATTCAACAGCGTCGTGAGCCAAACGCGCAAAGCAAGCAGCATCTTATCGACCTTATTGCCTCCTTGGACAATCCAACCCTCAAAAACGTTATTCGTGCTTTTTCTATCTACTTTTTTTTGGCCAATTTGACAGAAGAGAACCACTCGCGTGAGCAGCGCCGAGTCATGCGCGCTGAGTCTAATCAAAGCTGGGAGGGCTCGTTTCGCCGTACTTTGTTGGAATGCCGCGCGCGCAACATTACCCCTGAGCAAATAAAAGTCCTTATCGATCAGCTAAAATTTATCCCTGTCTTTACCGCTCACCCGACTGAGGCACGCAGACGCACGACGATGAATATCTTGCAGTCTTTGTATGAGCATAGTGATGCACTAAATCACGTGTCTGAGGAGAGCTTAGCGTTTGAGCAAGCCAAACAAAAAACAGCTGAGACCATCGATCTACTGTGGTCATCAGATGAGGTGCGTACGCGCAAGCCTTTGGTTTATGACGAGATCAATAACGGTCTGCACTATTTTAATGCCAGTTTGTTCACCGCCATTCCCAAAGTGTATCGCAACATAAAGAACGCTCTTGTCGATATCTATCCTGAATTAAGCGACTATCCCCTACCAGCCTTTGTCAATTTTGGCTCTTGGATAGGTGGTGATAGAGACGGCAATCCTTTTGTCACGCACGAGACCACTGAGATGGTAGTCCTTATGCATGCCAATACGGTGCTGCGTCATTATCAGGTATTACTCAAGCAATTACGCCGTGAGCTTATTCATAGCGATACTGTCGTCACTATTGCACCAGACGTTTATGCTCGTATTCAAGACTATAGTGAGCTGGATAAAAAAGTGTTTGGCTATAATCTTAATGACTATAACAACGAGCCGTATCGTAGGCTGCTATCGATTATTCTTGCTAAAGTCAAAGCCACTAATGAGCATATTCAAAGCCAAGGCACAGATACGCAAGCTGCATTTGACGCTTACCTGACGCCACAAGATTTATTAGATGATTTACGCCTGATTCGCCAGAGTGTTAATAAGCATGATAAGGCACATGCCGACGGCGCTCTGCTCGATATGATACGCTTGGTCAAAACCTGCGGATTTCATCTAGCGGCGCTTGATATCCGTCAAGACTCAGGCTATCACGGCGAGGTTATCGCTGACATTTTCGCCAATGCCTCAAACCTACCTGATTATCACAACCTTAACGAATTAGAACGTCAAGAATGGCTAACGCGCTTGCTCAAAAACCCAGGGACACCGCTTATTTATAGTGATCATTTGAGCGAGCAAACCCGTGAACAACTGGCTTTAATGCAGACAGTAGCTAATCTTCGTAAACTGGTCGGCGATGATACCTTTGGTAGTTATGTCATCTCAATGACCAACAACGCCAGTCAGATTTTAGAAGTGCTACTACTCATGCGTTTTGCAGGGTTATCTGGTATTGATGATAAGGGGCATTTATTTGCAGCACTACCTGTTGCGCCCTTGTTTGAGACGATCGATGATCTTAAAAATATCGATAAGATATTACCTACTGTCTTAGACAATCCACTGTATCGCCAGCTCCTTGAGCAAACCGATAATACTCAAGAGATTATGCTGGGCTATTCTGACTCTTCAAAAGATGGCGGCATAATAACCTCAGCTTGGCAGTTATACAGCGCCCAGCAGACCATCACGCGTATCGCTAATGAATACGGAATCCATACGCGTCTATTTCATGGTCGCGGCGGTTCAATTAGCCGTGGTGGTGGCTCAACTCATCAAGCTATTGCCGCTCAACCTACAGGCACTCTAGATGGTCAAATCAAATTCACTGAACAAGGTGAAGTACTATACGCCAAGTACGCTAATCCAGACACTGCCGTTTTCCAGCTGACTATGGGTATCACAGGCGCACTCAAAGCCAGTTCTTCTAAGTTTTTAGAACAGCCTCAGCACTTAGAGCGTTATGAGGATTTGTTCGCGCGTCTGGCCGATGCTGGTGAAACCCAATATCGGGCACTCACTGATCACACCGAAGGATTCTACTCATTTTATTCGCAGGCGACCCCTGTACAAGAGATATCCCTGCTCAATATCGGCTCGCGTCCTGCGCATCGTAAAAAAGGCTTACCGAGCAAGTCAACGATTCGCGCCATACCTTGGGTATTTGGCTGGTCGCTGGCGCGTTTTACCCTACCTGCGTGGTACGGCGTTGGTAGCGCTTTGAATAGCGTTAAACAAGACGAGGAGCTGATGAAGGAGATGAACGCCAACTGGCCTTTCTTTACTGTCTTTATAAGTAACATAGAGATGGCATTTACCAAGTCTGAGATGGACATTGCGCGCGCCTACAGCTTACTCTGCGATGATGAGAGTCTGCGCGAGCATATTATGAATGATGTAGTCAAAGAGCATGAGCTAACTCACTCTGGTCTTAACTCACTGCTCAACCAGCAGTCTTTATTATCCAACCAACAAGAGCTATCGGCATCGCTAGAATGGCGTAATGCCTACTTAGATCCGATTAACTACATCCAAATTGAGCTGCTCAAACGCTTACGGCAAAAGGGTGATGCTGATGACGACAAGGATAAGCTCGCTGTAGAAGATCCCCTGATTCGTAGTATAAATGCTCTCGCAGCAGGGTTACGTAACACAGGATAGCAGTGGCATCTCTACCTTATGCCTGCACTCTTTTTTGAAACACCAATATTTGGTTGTTTGCAGGCATATCGTATTGCGTTGATAACTGTAAATCATGCTTCTTTGCTAGAGTGAGGACGTCCTCTTTGTCACGGATACCACTAGCGGCATCACGTTGTTTTAATGATAAATCAAAACGTTGATTACTCTCGCTTGTGTACCTGCCATCTTCATTGAACGGGCCATAGACAATGAGCTTGCCATTCATAGGTAATGCATCACCTACCAATTCAATCAAGGTCTGAACCAAAGACCAGCTGATAATATGAAATGTGTTGGCAGTAAACACAGCATCGTAAGAGTCTTTGACATTATCAGTCAGTGGAATGGAATCACAAGTTAAATCAAATGCCAATGGCGCTCTTAAATTGGTCGTAGGATAAGTATCATGCCAAGCTTTTATATAAGAGTGGTTGCTCACAACATCACTAGTCTGCCAAATCAAATGAGGCAAGTTTGGTGCAAAATATACACTATGCTGACCCGTTCCTGAGCCTATCTCTAGCACCCGCGTATAACCTTGCAGCTCTACTTGCAAAACCTTTAGGATAACGTCTTTGTTATTTTCGCAAGCTTGAGAAAACGGTAATGGAGAAGTCATAGCTTTTTGGTCCAAATTACTTAGTTTGATCTTAGTGCTCTAAATTCTGTTTATATCTTCGTTAGCTATTTAACTAATAAATACCTGCTTCTACCCCAGCAGCTAAAGTCATAGCAAGTTCTTTTACTTGCTCAGTAAACTCCTCTTGCCACTCCCCTTTTAAAATGAGCGTATCTTGAATTTGATTCCAGCGCAGACCCGTGATGATCGTCTTCATAGCCAGTTTAGTCCCTGTACCATCAAACCCTGCTCGGATATACAGTGCGAGAGGTAGGCCTTGCTTGTGCTCCAAAACCGGATAATAACAGCGATCAAAAAAATCTTTGGTCAATCCTGCCATGTAAGATAAATTCTCTGTCGTGCCTAATAGCAAAGCATCTGCTGCCATTATATCTTCAGGCTGCGTATCTTGCGGAGACTTGAGTACCACATTGATATTAATATCGGGATGGTTGGCGCCATCAAAAGCTGCTTGTGCTAGTTTTTTGGTATTCTTTGAGGGCGAATGAGCAACTATGAGTAATGTCTTGGTCGTCATATTAACCACCATCTGCATAGCTAAAGGTTACGTTTTGAACCACGTCTGGGTGGAGGCTACGAGCCACAGGACAAGTTAATGCTGTGTTGTAAAACACTTTTTGTGTTTTATCATCTAGCTTCTGTAAAAAATGCATAGCGACGTGTATCTCACTAACTCGTCTTGGATCAGATTCCATGATCTTAGTCACTTCAGCTGTAGTGCCCGTAATATCAATACCCATATCAGCAGCTTTAATACCGATAATAGTTAACATACAACTGGCTAAGCTGGTCGCTAACAAATCCGTTGGCGAAAACGCCTCGCCTTTACCTTGGTTGTCCGTTGGCGCATCTGTGATAATTTCGTTGCTAGATTGCAGATGCACTGCGCTCGTACGCAATGAGCCTTGGTAATTAACTTTTGACGTACTCATATTGTTCTTCCTCATTTATATAGATTCTTATTCATTTAAAATTTTTAGTTGTAAACTTTTTTAATTATTATCAGCTGATGGTTTATCCTATGACAATTGTGCATTACAATTGCTTATTTAGTATGTCATACAATTGACCGAATGCCTAAAGGACTTCAACTCATGAATATTCATGACTTATCTGAGTATCAGCTTTACAAGCTAAAATCTATAGATCCCGCACTTAGCTCTGATTGGTATGAATCCGTTGAAAAAATATTACCCAAATTGCATAAGAAAAGTCAGTACAGTATCTATAAGAATATACTAAAGCCTCGCGGTATAACGATTAGTGCAGACAAAAAATTAGTCTATAAGCGTCCTGAAACTCTGTCTTTTACGATTGGTAGTATCAAAACTAATAATAAAGATCTGATTTCCATCGCCTCTCATATGCTCAAAGTCGTAAGCTCTGACATTAAAGCTTATAACGCGATAGCTTTGGCTGATAAAGTTGAAGCACTACTTGGCTACTTAGATAATTTAGAGGTTCATGATTCTCTACTAGATCAAAAAAGTCGTCATAGAATACGAATAGCATTTTTATACGAGTTAGCAAACTGGATTGACACTATAGAGTTAACCATACATTCAGGTCTACGTCAGCTAAATGATGATATCGTGAAGTCCTATTTTAAAGAAGTCTTTATCAAGCAGCAGATTCAAGGTAGAGACTTTAGAAGTTGGGATTCCTCTGATTTAGAATTTCAAGAACTTACACATTTTCCAGCGTTTATCAAAAAAGAAGGCTTAGATAGAAAGTTCTTTATCGTTGAAGGACAGCGTTACTGGTTTTTGATTGGTATTGCAGATCAGATCGATAAAAACCCGTACTCTTTTAGACGTTTTTTACATGAGGATAGTAGCGGCGGCGGTCACCATCAGTTTGTCTATCTTACTCATATTGTACTAGACAAAAAGCGTATGAAGGATTCTAAATATCTCACGCATTCTTCTTACTGTATGTCCAGATTATATACACTCGATAGAGGAGTCTCTGATACTATCTTAAAATTTGTGAATGAAATTAAACGCTTATACAGCTGCTATTTAAAACCTTTACTTAAAGAGCCGCTCGAACAAGATGGTAGTCAACCTGAAGTTATAATCAAAGAACGTCTTATCAAGTATGAAAAGCAGTTATCTCTGCTAATACTACAAAAACTACCTAATGTCATCAAACTGACAGAAAACGATATTAATGATCGAAACTATTTGTTTTATCATTTAGATCAATTAGCAAAACAGATGAGTGATAATATTCAAGATTTTAGACTGCAACCTTTAGTGATGTATTCTGATAGTGGTGAGGTCATGGTTATAAAGCTTATCGCTATGCGCAAACTATTAGATAAATTACGTTTGGTACTAAATGCTGAGCAGCAAAGAGTAGAGGAACATGCCGATCATATTAAAGTACCCTTAACAACAGTTAAAGAAAAGTTAGAAGAGACTGAAATCTCTTTAAGCGAGCTACAGTCTTATAAAGATAATATAGCGAATTATAATGAAGTTAAAGAGAAAGGTAGTTTTTGGCAAAAATTGAAAGCAGGCAAGACGCCTAATTATTCACTAGAAGACATCATAGAGACAGAACAATCGGTAAATGAAGATCTATTTATGTTCATTGTCAGAATGGCAAAAAATCAAAACAAAGGAATGGTATACCCTGAATTTGAATGTAATGAAATTATCAATGAAAAATATAGACATTACGCATTAGCAGATGGTGAATTAGGAATCAGTCGACTGCCTAGAGTATTGAGACTGAGCGAAAACAGAAGTCGTTTTAATGCTGATTCTATTAAAGAGGCAGTATATCAAGACATATTTGAGTCTAACCAAGAATGGAAATCCCAAGTTTAAGAATATTATATAAGAGTTGATATGATTAGAGCTGTACGTAACAGATCTTTTTAAACATAAAACAAAGAAAAGCCCAATCCTGAATAAATAGGATTGGGCTAGTCTAGGAATAGAGAGCTGACGATGACCTGAGAACCGTTAAAAAATTGCATGTCAATTTTAGGTTCGCAAGAGCCAATCCTTTAAATAGGATTGGCTGCGTAGGTCACATGGTAAATGGTAAAAATTAAAGATAAAAAAAAGAGCCATCCGATTAAGGATGACTCTTCTTAGAATAGAGAGCTGACGATGACCTACTCTCACATGGCCGGAGCCACACTACCATTGGCGCGACGATGTTTCACTTCTG
>NZ_JBQQFC010000036.1:0-15545 GCF_052258445.1 Psychrobacter sp. T6-1 | reverse complement strand
GAGTGTCGCAGGATAATATCTTTGCAACCTTTGATACGAGTAGCAGCACGTTTGCAGCTGACGTCTATAAGCAAGCTTTAAACTATAAAAAAAACCCAGAGTTACTGCCGCGCGATGCCAAAATATTATTGTTAGCGTTGTTGCATATTCAGCTTAACAGCCAAGCAGCCTAGAAGCTAAAACATTATCTTTATATCGCCCGAAACTGACTTCTAATCAGAGCTTAGCTAAATTTGAACCAATAGAGTATCTATGGTGTTTTACGCTTGTATACGCTTGTTTACGGCAGGCTCCTACAACTCTTATCACTCTAAGGGTTATACTTCAACAACTATAAATCTAAAAGCCTAGCTCTAATAAAGGCAAAAAACCAAAATAGGAGTCCGTATGCAAACTTTATATATCCATCCAGAAAATCCGCAGCCTCGCCTCATAGAGCAAGCAGCCGATATGCTACGCGGTGATAAGCTGATTATCTACCCCACTGATACCAGTTACGCCTTTGGTTGTCGCCTTGGTGCCAAAGACGCTCTAGAGAAGCTCAAACTCATACGTGAGCTTGATGATAAGCATCAGTTTACGTTGCTATGTCGTGATTTAAGTGAGATCGCTAATTACGCCACCGTTGACAATCAACAATTTAAACAACTAAAGGCCTGTACTCCAGCGCCTATTACCTTTATCTTGAACGCTACCAAAGATGTCCCTAAAAAACTGTCTCATCCAAAGAAAAAAACTATAGGTATACGAGTACCTGGTAACCCTATTGCTCAAGCGCTGTTAGAAGCAATGGATGAACCTATATTGACCAGCTCATTAGTGCTACCCAATCGCGATGACATACTCGATGATCCTTTCGAGATTGAGGAGCTATTAGGTCATGTGATAGATGGTCTGATCAACGCAGGTATCAAGACTACTAAGCTGACTACGATCGTAGACATGACTAATAATCAGCCTGAAATTATCAGACAAGGTGCGGCGGACGTTAGTGCTCTAATGATATAGACAGCACATTAAGCACAAAAAAAAGCTCCAACGAATGGGAGCTTTTTTTATTATAAATGATAGCTAATTTTAGTCACGATCAACTAATTCTACATAAGCCATTGGCGCGTTATCACCATCACGGTGACCACATTTTACAATGCGAAGATAGCCACCTGGACGCGTCTGATAACGTGGACCTAGCGTACCAAATAGTTTACCGACCATAGCTTTGCTACGCATACGGCTAAATGCCAAGCGGCGATTAGCAACGCTGTCTTCTTTAGCCAATGTGATTAGTGGCTCAGCAACGCGGCGTAACTCTTTTGCTTTTGGCAACGTCGTTTTGATCAACTCGTGCTCAAATAATGAGTTGGTCATATTTTGGAACATGGCTTTACGATGACTGCCGGTACGACCCAGCTTGACTCCACTCTTACGATGGCGCATAGTCAAATATCCTTAAAGTTTAGCGGCTACGATAAGAAAAGCGATCATCAACACGTAAGTCAGCAGGTGGCCAATTGTCTAGGCGCATACCGAGCTCTAAATCTTTAGACGCTAGTACGTCCTTGATTTCAGTTAATGATTTCTTACCAAGATTTGGGGTTTTTAATAATTCAGTCTCTGAACGCTGTACCAAATCGCCGATATAGTAAATGTTTTCAGCTTTTAAGCAGTTGGCTGAGCGAACCGTTAGTTCAAGATCATCCACAGGGCGAAGTAGCACTGGGTCGACCTCTTCTTTTTCTTTCACAGGCTCAGGCGCTTCTTCAGCTTCTAGATCAACAAAGATAGAAATCTGTTGTTGTAAAATAGTGGCAGCTTTACGAATTGCTTCTTCTGGATCTATAGTGCCATTAGTTTCAAGCTCAATGATGAGACGATCAAGATCGGTACGCTGCTCGACGCGAGCGTTCTCAACTTGATAAGCAACACGAAGCACTGGGCTAAAGCTTGCATCAAGCTTTAGACGGCCAATTGCTTTGGTGTCGCCATCTTCACGGCGCTGATTTGCTGGCTCATATCCACGACCCATCACTACGCGCAAACGCATCTTAAGATGACCGCGCTCGCTCAATGTGCCTAATACCAATTCTGGATTGATAATGTCTACATTGTGCGGTAGTGCGATGTCTGCAGCAGTAATAGTGCCTGGACCTTGCTTGTCCAAGGTCAAAAATACTTCATTTTGGTCATGAAGGGTAATTGCTAGGCCTTTTAAGTTCAAAAGCAAATCAAGTACGTCCTCTTGCAAGCCTTCAAGCGTAGAGTATTCATGGTCAACACCATCAATCTCAGCTTCAATAACCGCAGCACCAGGTAATGAAGATAACAAGATACGACGAAGAGCATTACCTAAGGTATGCCCAAAGCCGCGTTCTAACGGTTCGAGCGTGACTTTCGCAATCGTTTCGTTAACCGTGTCCACGTTAATGGCATTTGGTGTTAGAAACTCAGTTGCATTTAGCATCATAATGTCACCTCGATAGATTAAACAGGTTTAAATGACATAACATATCCACTGACCAAATCAGTAGATATGCTAAGGTATCACTTATTTTGAGTATAGCTCAACGATCAAGCTTTCGTTGATTTCAGCAGGAAGATCAATGCGATCAGGCGCTTGTTTAAACGTGCCTTGTAATTTGCTGTGATCAACATCTAGCCATTCTGGAATACCGCGCTGCGTGGCAAGCTCAATAGCGTTCTTGATACGTAGCTGTTCGCGAGATTTTTCTTGAATAGCGATAACGTCACCATCTTGCAACTGGATTGATGGAATGTTCACACGAACAAACTCATCACGACCTGCTTTTTTAAGCATGACAGTGCGGTGACTGACCAACTGACGCGCTTCTGCACGAGTTGAGCCAAAGCCCATACGGTATACGACGTTATCGATACGGCTCTCAAGCATAGCTAGCAAGTTCTCACCTGTAGCGCCGCGTTTGCGAGCAGCTTCTTTATAGTAGTTTGCGAACTGACGCTCAAGTACACCATAAATACGCTTAACTTTCTGCTTTTCACGCAGCTGTAAAGCGTATTCTGAAGTCTTGTTACGGCTAACGCCATGTTGACCTGGTGGACGACCAGCTTTTTTGGTCTTGACGTCATAAGGTTTAACACCAGATTTAAGACCTAGGTCAGTGCCTTCACGACGTGATAACTTTAGTTTTGGTCCAATATAACGGGCCATGTTTATGTCTCCTATAAGCTTTTATGATAAAAAGCTTCGTCTTTAGTATTAGACGCGGCGCTTTTTCGGCGCACGGCAACCATTGTGTGGAATTGGGGTCACATCAGAGATGCTGTTCACTTTATAACCCAATGCACCTAGTGCTCTTACCGCAGACTCACGACCCGGTCCTGGTCCTTTGACCAAAACGTCGATATTCTTAACACCGTATTCCTGAGCCGCTTTACCAGCGACTTCAGCTGCAACCTGAGCTGCAAATGGTGTAGATTTACGTGAACCACGGAAGCCTTGTCCACCTGAGGTGGCCCAAGCCAGTGCATTACCTTGACGATCGGTAATCGTTACAATGGTGTTATTAAAAGACGCATGGATGTGGGCAATGCCCTCCGATACTGAACGACGAGCCACTTTTTTGCGACTACGAGTGTCTTTAGCCATCTTTTAGCTTCCTAAGTTAATTATCTTTTGAGAGGGCGTGTCGGACCCTTACGAGTACGAGCGTTATTCTTGGTGTTTTGACCTCTTACTGGTAAGTTACGGCGATGGCGAATGCCACGGTAACAACCAAGATCAACCAAGCGCTTGATATTCATTGACACTTCACGACGAAGGTCACCTTCAGTCATGTATTCTGCAATTTGTGCACGGATAGCATCTAACTGTGTATCATCTAACTGACTGACTTTAGTAGTAGGGGCAATGCCAACTGCTTCTAAGATTTTCTGAGCAGTGGTACGACCTACACCAAAGATGTAAGTTAGTGAAATAACAGCATGCTTATTATCCGGAATGTTGACACCGGCAATACGAGCCATTTATTTCTCCATCAAAGAAAAACAGATATCGTTTGTTTAAACGATATGTTGTTTTCCAAAATTATTGCTGTTAACACCTAAATATCTGCATGCTTTAAAACTCGTATAATCTTTCAATTAATACGCGTCATAAAATGAAACAAATAAAAAGGTATGAACTACGGCAAGTGGCGGATGATATCGCATCCGCCGCGTTTTTTCAAGTGTTAATTGATTTAACAATAAATCTTCGTTAGTCAATTAACCTTGACGTTGCTTGTGGCGTGGTTCAGCAGTACAAATAATATGTACACGACCTTTACGGCGAACTACTTTACAGCTACCACAAATCTTTTTTACTGATGCTTGAACTTTCATCGCATGCTCCTTGAAATATCACGCCGCTCAGTTTATGGCTGAGTGGGCGACTGAATTAACGTCTGATCGTGGTATTGATGCGTCATCAAATGCGCTTGAATCTGCGAGATGAAATCCATTACCACTACTACCATAATCAATAGTGATGTACCACCAAGATTAAATGGCACACCAAAACCTGACTGGATGACCATAGGCATCAAACAAATAACCGTCATATACATCGCGCCGATGAAAGTTAATCGATTTAATACGTGATCAAGATAACGCTGAGTTTGTTGTCCGGGACGAATACCTGGGATATACGCACCGCTTCGTTTAAGGTTTTCAGCGACTTCACGAGGACTAAAAACTAATGCCGTATAAAAATAACAAAAGAAAATAATCATCGCACCAAACAGTACTAAATATAACGGCTGTCCAGGAGACAACACTAGTGCCATATTTTGTAGTATCTTTTGCACAAAGGTAGGATCGGTTGAATGACCTACCCATTGACCCAAACTTGCTGGAAACAGTAACAAGGAGCTGGCAAAAATAGCAGGGATAACCCCTGCCATGTTTATTTTCAATGGCAAGTGTGATTGCTGCTGAGCGTATATTTTGCGGCCTTGCTGCTGCTTTTGTGCATAGTTAACAGGAACACGGCGCTGAGCACGTTCAATATAAACGATACCCGCGGTTACCGCGATGCCTAATATAACAAAGATAAAGAGTACAATCAGATTCATCTGACCCTGATTGACCTGTTCAATAGATTGTGAAATCATGCCAGGGGTACCTGCGACAATGCTTGCAAAAATAAGCATTGAGATACCATTACCCACGCCGCGCTCTGTGATCTGCTCACCAAGCCACATCAAGAACATAGCGCCCGCTACCAATGAGGTCACCGCCGGTATATAAAAGGTAAGACCGCTAGATAACGTCAAGTTCTGACTGATCAATCCTGCACACATTCCAAGCGACTGCACTAAAGCTAAAGCAAGGGTGCCTTGACGGGTATACTTGTTTAGCTTGCGACGTCCAGCCTCACCGTCTTTTTTGAGCGCTTCAAGCGACGGAACGACTGCTGACATCATCTGTACAATAATAGAGGCAGAGATATAAGGCATAATGCCGAGCGCCATAATAGACATACGCTCTAAAGCACCACCTGAGAACATATTGAACATGCTCAAAATGGTGTTTTCATTACGCGAAAATAAATCAGCTAAATTGACAGGGTTGATACCAGGAACAGGAATATGTGACCCTAAACGATAAACAATCAACGCACCGATCAAAAATAGTAAGCGCGTCCAGAGCTCATCATACTTGCGTATAAAGGCGAAAGGATTAAGCGGTATACCAGTCGATGACATTGATTGCTTTGACACGTTACTACTCCTCGATACTACCACCAGCAGCTTCGATTGCCTGCTTAGCGCCTTTAGTCACTTTGATACCTTTAAAGGTAAAAGCTTTAGTGACTTCGCCTGATAGCATAACGCGAGCACGCTTCATATCACGACGGACAAGGTTAGCCGCTTTAAGCGTCTCTAAGCTGACTACATCACCGTCAATTTTGTTGAGCTCAGACAGACGGACTTCAGCCGTAGTCATTGCCATTTTACTAGTAAAGCCAAATTTTGGTAGACGACGGTACAAAGGCATTTGACCACCCTCAAATCCTGAGCGTATGCTAGAACCTGAACGTGATTTTTGACCTTTCACACCGCGACCGCCTGTTTTACCAAGACCTGAACCGATACCGCGACCACGACGTTGGGCAGTTTTCTTTGCGCCAACACCTGGTGATAATTCGTTTAATCTAAGACCCATTACGCTTCCTCCACTTTTACCATGTAGTTAACGCGATTGACCATGCCACGAGTTGATGGGGTATCTTCAACTTCTACAGTATGGTTAATACGGCGTAAACCCAATCCTTTCAAGCTAGCTTTGTGGCTCTTGAGGCGATGGGCACCTGATTTTACTTGAGTGACTTTCATTGTTTTCATCAATATTCACCTAGTCCTATCTACTAAAGGTTAGCCCAAAATTTCGTCTACAGATTTACCACGTTTTGCTGCCATCTTTTCTGGAGTTGACATATCACGTAAACCGTTAAATGTTGCGCGAACAACGTTAGCAGTATTGGTAGAGCCATAACACTTAGTCAAAACGTCTTTGACACCAGCAACTTCTAATACAGCACGCATTGCGCCACCAGCGATAACGCCAGTACCTTCAGATGCAGGTTGCATATAGACTTTACTTGCGCCATGACGGGCTTTGATCGGATGATACAAAGTGGCTTCGTTAAGCTCCACTGTGATCATATTACGCTTCGCCGCTTCTAGAGCTTTTTGAATAGCCGCTGGGACTTCACGTGCTTTACCACGTCCAAAACCAACGCGACCATTACCATCACCCACAACGGTTAAAGCTGTGAATGAAAAAATACGACCACCTTTGACCACTTTTGCAACGCGATCAACGGTGACTAGACGCTCTACTAAACCGTCTGAAGGTTCATTTTTGTCATTATTTCTAGCCATGATTAAAACTCCAATCCGTTTTCGCGAGCAGCTTCAGCTAAAGCTTTTACTCGACCATGATATTTAAAACCGCTACGATCAAAGGCAACTTTGGTAATACCAGCTGCTTTTGCACGTTCTGCGATCATTTGGCCTACAGATGTCGCAGCATCAGTGTTGCCAGTTGCACCTGAACGCAGACTGCTATCTAGTGTAGATGCCTGAGCGATCACTTCACCACCACTTGGAGAGATAATCTGGGCATACATATGCTTTGGCGTGCGAGTGACGGTTAGACGATGAACGCCCAAAAATCTGATATGCGCACGGGTTTTCTTAGCTCGACGCAGACGAGCTGCTTTTTTATCAAACATTTCAACTCACCTTATTTTTTCTTGGCTTCTTTGCGAATCACGTGCTCGTCACTATAACGAATACCTTTACCTTTATAAGGCTCTGGTGGACGGAAGGCGCGGATATTTGCCGCGGCTTGACCAAGCTGCTGCTTATTGTTTGATTTTAAAACAATTTCAGTTTGCGTTGGGGTTTCGGCCGACACACTCTCTGGCAACGTATACTCTACTGGATGTGAATAACCGACGTTCAAGGTTACTTTATCACTAGTAGCTTGAGCACGATAACCAACACCGATGAGTTGAAGACGTTTTTCAAAGCCTTCGGTTACGCCGATAACATGGTTGTTAAGTAAGGCGCGTACGGTGCCAGTATGCATCATGGCTTCTTTTGAATCGACTGTAGGTGAGAGAATGATAGCATCATCTTCCTGTTTCAGCTCGACCAATTCATGCAGGTGTAAAGACAAAGTACCGTTCTTGCCTTTCACTTCGACCTGCCGATCGTTCAAAGTAACACTAACGCCGTTTGGCAAGGTTACTGGGGCTTTAGCCACACGAGACATAGGAATATTCCTTAAAAAATTAACTTCTTCTGTTAGCCAATTATCATCAATAAAAATAGGAGAAGATAATAGCGAAAAAACTAACAGGCTAAAAAGCGTGCTAGTTTATCATAATTAAGCTTGCCTAGCACCTATCAATTGCTATTAACTAAAAAAGCATTATTGCATCTGATGGTGCTTTGTTTATTGCTGTCCTCAATAGAATAGCAATAAACAATAAGGCCTAAGTGGTATCTTGGTTGCTTGGTAACTTAATATTTGATAACCAAATATTAAGCAACAAAAGCAACGATTTCGCCACCGATACCAGCAGCGCGTGCAGCACGATCACTCATGATGCCTTGACTGGTTGATACGATAGCAACACCCATACCTTGCTTAACAGTTGGGATGTTATCTTTACCGCGATGCTGGCGCAGACCAGGACGGCTAAAGCGTTGAATAGTTTCGATGACAGGTTTGCCTTCGAAGTATTTTAATTCAATAGACAACGTCGCTTTATTGTTATCTTCTTGAGTAACAGTTGCGTTTGCCACATAACCTTCGCTAACCAATAGATCAGCGATTGATTTGCGTAGCTTTGAGCTTGGCATCGCAACCGATACTTTGTTCGCCATTTGCGCGTTACGAATACGGGTTAGCATATCAGCAACAGTATCTTGCATACTCATGTCTTACTCCTTACCAGCTTGCTTTACGAACACCAGGTACATCACCTTGCATGACACGCTCACGCAACATGTTGCGAGATAAGCCAAACTTACGGTAGTAACCATGAGGGCGACCAGTGATAGCACAGCGATTACGCAGACGTACTGGAGATGCGTTACGTGGTAGAGACTGAAGCTCTAACATAGCATCCATACGCTCTTCGTCACTTGCGTTGACATCACTGATAGTCTCTTTTAGCTTAATACGCTTCTCAGCATATTTAGCAACCATTTTTTCGCGCTTTAATTCGCGATTAATCATGCTCTTCTTTGCCATAACGTCTTTACCTTATTTGAATGGGAAGCCGAATGCTTTGAGTAACGCACGACCTTCTTCATCATTACCTGCAGAGGTGGTGATCGTTACATCCATACCGCGAATACGATCAATTTTATCATATTCGATTTCTGGGAATACGATCTGCTCTTTAATACCTAAAGAGTAGTTACCACGTCCGTCAAAGGCTTTAGGTGAAAAACCGCGAAAGTCACGAATACGAGGAATCGCAATAGCAATGAGACGATCTAAAAATTCGTACATTTGCTCACCGCGAAGCGTTACTTTACAGCCAATCGGCCATTCTTCACGAATCTTAAAGCCAGCAACTGACTTACGAGCTTTAGTAACAACAGGCTTTTGACCAGCAATTGCGATCATGTCAGCTACCGCACCTTCAAGCAATTTCTTGTCTTGAGACGCACCGCCCACACCCATATTAAGTGTGATCTTAGTGATTTTAGGCACTTGCATCACGTTAGCTAAATCAAGTTCTTCTTTGATCTGTTGCTTTAGTTCTTGGTTATATAAAGTCTTTAATCTTGCCATTACCATTACACCCTTAGTGTCTTACGCAGTCGCCACAACTTCACCATTTGAACGATAAACGCGTTGTTTGACGCCTTCATCATTCGTCTGATAAGTAATACGGTCTGCTTTTTGGGTTTGCGCATTTAAAATCGCGACGTTTGAGATATGCAAAAAAGCTTCTTGCTTAACAATGCCACCCTCAACGCCAGTTGCCTGATTTGGCTTCTGATGTTTAGTGACGATGTTGATGCCTTCAACTTTAATACGATCGTTTTTTACAGCTTGAACAGTACCTTGTTTGCCTTTATCTTTACCAGCAATAACAATAACTGTGTCGCCTTTTCGTAATTTAGCCATGGGTTACCTCACAATACTTCTGGTGCTAGGGATACAATTTTCATAAACTGATCACCACGTAGTTCACGAGTTACCGGTCCAAAAATACGAGTTGCAATCGGTGCTTTGTTTTGGTTGAGCAATACCGCAGCATTGTCATCAAAACGAATAACCGAACCATCAGGGCGACGAACGCCTTTTTTGGTACGTACAACTACTGCATTCATCACGTCGCCTTTTTTGACACGACCGCGAGGAATAGCTTCTTTAACCGTAATCTTGATAATATCGCCGACAGATGCGTAACGACGATGAGAACCACCCAGTACTTTAATGCACTGAACTCGTCTTGCACCGCTATTGTCTGCAACTTCCAGCATAGATTCAACCTGAATCATAGCGTTACTCCACAGGTATGAGCAATAAAAACCAGTTGCTGCCGCTAGCACAGAATGAGTAGACGGCATTTTGGTATAAATAGCGCCTTACTCATAAGTGAGCGATTACGGCAAGCGCAATCAGCATCCTTAAAAAGGCGGGTATTTTAACAGCTTCTGGTATTCAATGCAATTTACTTAGATTTTTTCTACTTTTTCAACCACATCAACTAAAGTCCAAGACTTAGTTTTTGAGATTGGACGTGTCTCTTTGATACGGACAAGATCGCCTTGTTGGCAAACGTTGTCTTCATCATGGGCTTTGATTTTGGTAGAACGACGAAGCTGTTTGCCATACAAAGGATGACGAACCAGACGCTCAATCAAAACTGTGATGGACTTGTCCATCTTGTCGCTGACAACTCGTCCTGTCAATACGCTAGCGTTGGTGGCTGTTTGATTGTTTTCGCTCATGAGTCGCCTCGTTGTTTCTCGTTGATCAAAGTCTGAATCTGGGCAATCGTGCGACGATTGCCTCTGACTTCATGGGTATTCCCCAACTGACCTGTTGCTTTAGCCATACGAATACGGAAAGCATCAAGTTGCTTTTCATCAAGTAACCCGGTCAGCTCTTCTAATGATTTATCACGTAATTCACTGATCTTCATTACATTATCGTCCGCTTAACAATGGTAGTTTTAAAGGGCAGTTTGGCTGCTGCAAGCGTTAGAGCATCGCGAGCAAGCTCTTCTGAAACCCCTTCGATTTCATATAGCACTTTACCAGGTTTGATCTCACATACCCAATATTCAACTGGACCTTTACCTTTACCCATACGTACTTCTAATGGCTTGTTGGTAATAGGTTTGTCTGGGAATACGCGAATCCAAATCTTACCACCACGTTTGATTTTACGAGTAATGGTACGACGTGCTGCTTCGATTTGACGAGCTGTCATACGACCACGCGTCAAAGATTTTAGACCAATTTGTCCGAATGCAACGGTGCTTCCACGATGAGCGAGCCCTGTGTTACGACCTTTATGCATTTTGCGAAACTTGGTACGTTTTGGCTGTAACATAGTTTAACCTCTGTCTGAGTTTCGACGGTTTCCACCACGGCCACGGCGTTTTGGCGCACGAGGCTCTTCTTTGACCGGATTATAAACACTGTTCATACCGTCAAGGATTTCTCCGCGGAAGATCCAAACTTTCACACCGATGGTGCCGTAAGTTGTTTCTGCACGTACTGACGCATAGTCAATATCAGCGCGTAGTGTATGTAATGGCACGCGGCCTTCACGGTACCATTCAGTACGAGCAATCTCAGCACCGCCAAGACGGCCTGACAACTCAACTTTGATACCTTTAGCACCAGAGCGCATGCTGTTCTGTACGGCGCGCTTCATAGCACGGCGGAACATAACACGACGCTCAAGCTGGCTACCAATACCATCAGCAACGAGACGAGCATCTAGATCAGGTGATGTGATCTCTTCAATGTTGACCTGAGCAGGTACGCCCATAATTTTGGTCAATTCTTTTTGAAGTCTTTCGATATCTTCGCCTTTCTTACCGATAACAATACCAGGACGCGCAGTGGCGATGGTAATTTTAACAGCGCCAGTAGGACGCTCGATCATGATGTTACTGATCATAGCGCTATCTAGCTTTTTGCGTAGATACTCACGAACTTGAATGTCGTTGATGAGGTATTCTGAGTACTGTTTAGGATCAGCATACCAGTTTGCGTTATGCTTTTTGACAACACCAAGACGAATTCCGATTGGATGTACTTTTTGACCCATAACTTATTCTCCTACCTTTATAGTGATGTGACAGGTACGCTTGCTGATACGATCAGCGCGACCTTTTGCACGTGGTAGGATACGTTTTAGCGTAATGCCTTCATCAACGTAGATAGTAGCGACTTTTAGGTCGTCAATATCTAGGCCATGATTATGCTCGGCATTGGCGATGGCTGAGTTAAGACATTTCTTAACAAACACAGCGCCTTTTTTATTGCTATACGTTAGGATATCCAGAGCACGCTCAATGGGCTTGCCACGAACTTCATCAGCAACGAGTCTAACTTTTTGTGCCGAGATGGCGGCACCGCGTAATTTTGCAGTTACTTCCATGGTAAGCACCTTATCTCTTAGCTTTTCTGTCAATGCCATGACCACGATACGTACGAGTCGGGGCAAATTCACCTAGTTTATGACCAACCATCTGTTCGCTGATAATGACAGGTACGTGAGTACGACCATTATGAACAGATAAAGTTAGGCCAACCATTTGTGGCAAAATCATCGAGCGGCGCGACCAAGTCTTAATAGGTTTGCGTGAGTTGGCATCAATTGCAGCTTCAACTTTGGCAAACAGGTGCGCGTCTATGAATGGACCTTTTTTCAATGAACGAGGCATGAAATTCTTCCTTTATTTCTTCTTGGCGCGACGGCGGATGATCATATTGTCAGTACGCTTATTGCTACGCGTTTTAAGTCCTTTAGACTTCTGACCCCAAGGGCTGGTTGGATGGCGACCTTTGTTACGACCTTCACCACCACCATGCGGGTGATCAACTGGGTTCATCGCGACACCACGAACTGATGGGCGAATACCGCGCCAACGTGATGCACCGGCTTTACCAAGTGATTTTAGGTTATTCTCAGTGTTAGAGACTTCACCGATAACGGCACGGCAGTTGACGTGTACACGGCGAGTTTCACCTGAACGCATACGCAAAATAGCGTAAATACCGTCACGACCCAATAACTGTACGCTTGTACCCGCAGAGCGAGCCATCTGTGCGCCTTTACCGATTTTAAGCTCGATATTATGGATCACAGTACCTAAAGGTATGTTTTTGAGCGGTAAACAGTTGCCTGGACGAATAGGTGAGTTTTCACCTGACATCACAGTATCACCAACCGCTTGTTTTTTGGCAGCGATGATATAACGGCGTTCGCCATCAGCGTACTTAAGAAGTGCAATATGAGCAGTACGGTTAGGATCGTATTCAATACGCTCGACCGTAGCTGGGATATTGTCCTTAGTACGTTTGAAGTCAATAATACGATAATGCTGCTTGTGACCACCGCCGATATGGCGAGTAGTAATACGGCCATTATTGTTACGACCACCTGACTTACTTTTTGATTCTAGGAGCGGTGCATACGGACGACCTTTATAAAGGTGTGGATGCACTACTTTTTCAACAAAACGACGGCCGGGTGATGTTGGCTTTGCTTTTACGATAGGCATGAGTGTAATCCTTATTCGTTGTTCGCTGTTTCACTAGTAGAATCAGTTGCGCTTGCAACCTCTTCACCAGCATCAGCCATTTGTACATCTTGACCAGCTTTTAAGGTAACATAGGCTTTTTTGTAGTCATTACGACGACCGATGCTTTTACCAAAACGCTTCGTCTTACCTTTAACGTTCAAAGTGTTTACTTTGGTGACTTCAACACCTTCAAACATGAGCTCAACTGCTTTTTTGACTTCTAGCTTAGTAGCATTAGAATCAATTTTGAATACTTGTACACCAAGTGAGTCGCCAAGCATTTGAGATTTTTCTGAGAAGACAGGTCCTCTTAGGATCTGATAAAGTCTTGCGTTATTCATGCTAGTGCTTCCTCAAATTGTTTCGCAGCTTCAACTGACATGATCACTTTATCAAAGGCGATCAAGCTCACTGGATCCACTTCACTTGTACCTAGTACATTGACATGTGGAATATTACGGGCGGCTAGGTATAAATTTTCGTCAATGTTTGTCGTGACGATTAGGGCACGAGGTGCGCCTAAATCATTTAACTTAGCGATCAGCTCTTTGGTCTTAGGTGCAGAAACACTAATCTCTTCAACTAAAATTAGACGCTCTTGACGTACTAATTCAGCAAGAATGCACTGCATAGCACCGCGATACATTTTGCGGTTAACTTTTTGTGACCAGTCTTGTGGCTTTGCGGCAAATGCGCGACCACCAGAACGCCAGATTGGGCTACGAATAGAGCCTGCACGAGCGCGACCAGTACCTTTTTGGCGCCATGGCTTGATGCCACCGCCAGAAACTTCGGCACGGGTTTTTTGTGCACGTGTACCTTGGCGTCCGCCCGCTAAATAAGCGGTGACGACTTGATGCACTAATGCTTCATTGAATTCACGACCAAACGCTGTGTCAGAAAGTTCAACTGCCGCACCTGTAACTGTTTTTAAATCCACGTTAATCCCCTTGCTTAGGCTTTGATTGACGGACGCACGATGACATCGCCACCGGTAGCACCAGGGATTGCACCCTTAATGACCAGCAATCCTTTTTCGGCATCAACCGAGACCACTTCTAAGCCTTGAACCGTAACACGTTTGTTACCCATCTGGCCTGCCATTTTCTTACCTTTAAATACTTTACCTGGTGACTGGTTTTGACCAGTTGAACCATGGGCACGGTGAGAAACTGAGTTACCATGAGTAGCATCTTGCATGCTAAAGTTGTGACGCTTAACTGGACCCTGAAAGCCTTTACCTTTGCTTTGTCCTGTGACATCGACCATCTGACCTACTTCGAACAAGTCAGCTAAGATCTCACCACCGATTTCGCGACCCTCAAGGTCACCCTCGGTAGCACGAAATTCCCAAACACCACGGCCCGCTTTTACGCCAGCTTTGGCAAAATGTCCTTTTTGAGCTGCAGTTACGCGGCTGTCACGACGAGTGCCTGTGGTGATTTGGATGGCTTGATAGCCATCTGTATCTTCATTTTTTACTTGAGTAATGCGGTTTGCATCGACCTCAATCACGGTTACAGGGGTAGACGCACCTGCTTCAGTGAAGACACGGGTCATGCCGCATTTTTTACCGACTAAACCGATCGCCATTTTAAACCTCTTTATATCTTATTAATGGGTTGGGTGTGTGTTAGCCCAAAGCAATTTGAACGTCAACACCCGCCGCTAAATCTAACTTCATCAGCGCATCCACAGTTTTGTCAGTTGGCTGAACAATATCAACCATACGCTTGTGAGTACGAATCTCGTACTGATCACGCGCGTCTTTGTTGACGTGTGGTGAGGTTAGAACGTCGAAGCGCTCAATGCGAGTCGGCAACGGTACAGGACCACAAACTTGCGCACCGGTGCGCTTTGCAGTATCGACAATCTCTTGCGCCGACTGATCAATCAGGCGATGGTCAAAAGATTTGAGTCTGATACGGATTCTCTGGTTAGCCATGCCAGCAAGCTCCTAATATATGTTTTCGTCATTCTTGCAAAACAAGGTGATGACCAAAAGCCGTTTAATTAAATATTCACTCAAGATAGTTATCTGTTCTTTATCAAAACAAGCAACGACCAAAAGTAAAATAGTTTAAAGCCCAACCGAATCTCCTATTAATATGGAAATCAGTAAAGGCATATGAAATAGTGCTAGAAACGATGCTCTAGCTGTCATAGCGCCAGCAACTTGCTAAGCGGCGCTCTTGTAATTCAGTGGTGTGTATTATACATAGTATAT
>NZ_JBQQFC010000035.1:0-15659 GCF_052258445.1 Psychrobacter sp. T6-1 | reverse complement strand
CCATCACTAAACACTTTGGAGAATTCGCGCTCGTTCTCTTCATCGATATGACCATCAAAGACGTCTTTGGCACCAGCAAAAGGATCGTTGTAGATTGCCACGTTCATCTTATTCTCAGACTTAGCAACGATCGTGGTCACTGCCGCATCACCGCCAACGTTCACCGCTGTCCGTAGCATATCGAGAATACGATCAACACCCAATATGAGACCGATACCTTCGATAGGAAGACCCACTTGCGAGAACACCATAGAGAGCATGATAAGCCCTACGCCTGGCACACCCGCCGTACCAATAGAGGCAAGTACGGACATCAAAATCACGGTCAGATATTCAGTCACCCCAAGATCAATACCGTAGACGTTGGCGATAAAGATAGTCGCCGTTCCCTGCATAATTGCCGTACCATCCATATTGATCGTTGCACCAAAGGGTACAGTAAAGGAGGCCACTGAGTTGTCCACGCCCATGCGCTTAGTTACGGTACGCAGAGTAATCGGAATCGTCGCATTCGAGCTTGAAGTACTAAATGCAAAAATCTGTACTTCGCGCATTTTTGCCAAAAAGGTTTTGATCGATAACCTTGAGAACAGCTTGAGGACGATCATCATAGTAATGAAAAAATGGAAGGCCAGTGAGCCCACTAGCACCGCAACATAACCGAGCAGTGACCAGATGAGATCTAAACCCAGCTCTGCCATCGCTTTGGTTAGTAGCGCAAAGACACCATAAGGCGCAAGATTCATAATGATAGTCACCATCTTTAAGATGACCTCATTGATAAGCTCTAAGCTTTGCACTAAGCCTTTGGCAGGTTTGCCTACCATCAAGATACTAATACCGATCAATACTGCAAAAAAGATGATCGATAGCATATCGCCATTCGCCATTGCGCTAATGGGGTTGGAGGGGATAATGTTAGAGAAGACATCAAGTAGTGGCGGCGCTGCTGCTGCCTCAAATTCAGCTTCGGTGGCTACATCCATGCCTTTACCGATACCAAAGAGGATACCCAAACCAATAGCAGTCGCAATGGCCAGCGCTGTGGTCATCATATAGATCATAAAGGTTTTGGTGCCGATACGACCGAGCAGGCGAATATCGCCGATACCACACACCCCGCAAATCAAGGAGATTAATACTAGCGGTACAACTAGCATCTTAAGCGAGTTGACAAATAACTTACCGATAATAGCCAAAAAGCCATTGGTAAAATAAGTATTAACAAAACTGCCTTCTGCATTTAATCCAAAATAGTTTATACCCAGACCCAGTATGATACCAAGCACCATGGCAACGATGATCTTGCCCGTCAGTCCCATATTTTTCCACATAAGATATATCCTTTAATTGTGTGCCTGACAGTAGTCAATTTAATGTTATCGTTATTAGCATCCTTGCTATGACATAAAAACAATGCATCAAAACAGCAACATCATATCCATTTATTAGACGATCGACGTATATACAAATGCGCCAGTCCGTTGACTATTGTTACACTTACGCCTTCAATATAAAAGAATTGTTTAGGGCAGTGCAAGAAATTTTTATCACTTATTGCAGTGCACTTTTGCATAAGCCGTTGCTATTGATGTTTATTGCTATTGATTATTCTAAAACTTAAAAGAGTGACTATAAGAAATTTTAATTTAGACATTAAAAAAGCAGGACTACCGATAAAGGGGAGTCCTGCTTAGTTTAAACGCTACGATATTGTCTATTTTTTACCACCAATCAAAATTTTGAAGTGTCACAGCTTCAATGTTTTATGGCTTTAAGAATGTTAAGCGTTGTCGCTTTCATCACGGCGTAAGCCATCTTGCCAATGGGTAGTATCTGACGTTTGCTGCTCTATAGCGTCATGATGGTCATTAGCATCGCTACTATCTATGTTATTTGTACTCTCCACATCACCGCGACTATGGTTGCTACTCATACGCGCGTTCAATATAGATTCAGCATCACGATAACGAGTAGAATCAACATCGCGGTGGCGATGGTCAAGCGCTTCTTTATCAGGATTTGCGTCGCTAAAGTCAGTCTGTACTTGACGCTCGTCTAGCGAGTCTTGCTCACGGGTCATCTCGATATCACCATCGCTCTCATAACCGTGATTGGGATTGGCGTCGCCTGTCGACTCATGAGTATGTGCGGCAGCCTCAATATTATCAGTGCTGGCGTCATGGCTTTGAGCAGTACCTTCGCTATGATTGTTATCAGTAGCGTCATTAGCCTGTGTTGTTGACTCAACGCTATGAGCCGCTTGTGCCTCACTCTTGAGCTGCGCGTAATCTGTAAGCTGATTGACTGCGTTTTCAAGCGTATGCGGGTTATAGCGCTCTTGCGCCTCTAAAAGATGCTCGTCAAACACATCGGTCAATAACGAATCAAAACGTAGCCCATTATAGTTGATGAGTTGCTCCGCCTCATCTTCGCTAATCTCCCCACTTTGGCTGGCATGAACCACGTGATCCTCAAAGGTTAAACCCTCAAACTCTCCGCTATGCTCTGCCTTTTTGAACTTTTGCCATAGGGGTTCTATGGATAATAGCGCTTGATAGGCATTCTCCATACGGCCTGTAACATCATCAGATTCAGTATTGTAATACACCATCGTTTTTAGATAATCCCGAAATGGATTGGACTCAAAATCATCCATAAAGGTATCACCAAGCTTGGTTTTGAGCGCGTCGCTTGGCGGGGTAAAGATGCGCCCATTCGGGAAGGTTACAAAACCAACGAGCGCCGCTGCCATACGATTCGGGAAATTTTCAAAGAAAGATTCAAAGGCTTCTTGAATAGTATATAAGCTATTTTGTAGAGCGACTTCTGCGTGCAAACGCTCCGCTTCTGACTTACTGCCATGCTCATAAAATTGCAAAATAGCTGTGGCAATAAACAGATGAGCATGAATATCTGCTAAGCGCCCTGAGAGCATCTCTTTGCGCTTGAGATCGCCTGCCAAAAGGCCAAGCGCCATATCAGCGGTCAAAGCAAAACTGGCACTTAGGCGATTGATATGTTTGTAGTAGGGACGAGTAAACTTGTCGGCAAAGCTTGGCGCTTTACCACTACCACCGAGATATCCTGCAACAAAGGCTCTAGCGCCGCGGTTAAAAGTATAGCCTAAATGCTTAAAGAATAGTCCATCAAACTCTTTGAGCGCGCTTTGTTTGTCCTCGCTTTGCAGTAGTTGTAACTCATCGAACAGGTAGGGATGACAGCGCATCGCCCCTTGACCAAATATCATCAAAGATCGGGTCAAAATGTTTGCGCCCTCAACAGTGATAGAAACGGGTATCGCTTGATAAGGAATCGCCAAAAAATTGCGCGGACCCATTTGAATAGCGCGCCCACCGACCACGTCCATACCATCGTTAACCACGCCGCGCATAGTTTCGGTCGCATAATATTTTGCCATAGCAGTCATCACAGACGGCGTGCCGCCTTGATTAAGGCCACAAGTCACTAAGTGACGAAAGGCCTCTAACATATAAGTCTGGCTGGCAATACGGCTCGTCGCGTCTTGTACGCCTTCAAACTTACCGACTGAGATTTTGAACTGCTCACGCACTTTGGCAAAGGCGCCCACAGACAAATAGCTCATCTCGCTCGCTGATGTCGACAGCGCAGGCAAAGAGATGCCGCGTCCTACGCCTAGACACTCCATTAGCATACGCCAGCCGCGACCCGCGTTTTCAACGCCGCCGATAATATAATCTAAGGGAATAAATACATCGTTACCATCGACCGTACCATTCATAAAGGGCGAGCCGCTAGGGTAATGACGCGGTCCGATAACGACGCCTTCATGCTCAGCAGGCACGAGCGCGCAGGTAATGCCATAATCTGTCTTGTTCGGATCGCCAAGTAGCGCTTCTGGATCATGCATCTTAAAGGCGAGTCCAACGACCGTTGCGATAGGGGCAAGAGTAATCCAGCGTTTAGAGAAGTTCATACGCAGTCCAAGCACTTGCTCGCCGTCATGAGTGCCGTAGCAGACCACGCCTGTATCAGGAATAGCGCCCGCATCAGAACCTGCTTCTGGTCCTGTTAGACCAAAGCAGGGAATCTCTGTCCCATTAGCTAATCCTGGTAGCCAGCGCTGCTTTTGCTCGTCTGTACCGTAATGCATGAGTAGCTCGCCTGGGCCCAAGGAGTTTGGTACCATGCAGCTGACTGCAGCGGTCGGAGAGCGTGAGGCGATTTTGCTCATGACTCGGCTTTGGGCATAAGAGGTAAAATCCAAGCCGCCGTATTCTTCAGGAATAATCAGTCCCAAAAAGCCATTGTCTTTGATAAATTGCCAAGCCTGCGGTGATAAGTCTTTGTATTCAGTAGTGATCTGCCACTCATCGAGCATAGCGCACAAGGTTTCAACTTCATTATCAATAAAGCTTTGCTCTCTCTCAGACAGCGTAGGATAAGGATACTGAGCAAAGGTATCCCAGTTTGGTGCGCCCATAAACAGCTCTTTTTCCCACCAGCTGGTGCCCGCATCAAGGGCTTCGCGCTCGGTATCGCTCATGCTTGGCATTGCCCCAGCCAAAGTCTTGTAGACAGGCTTAGTGATAAGAGCCTTTCGAATAGGCGTAACAAGCAGTACAAGGCATAACAGCGCAATAGGCGCGCCCAATATCAATGACCAAGGGCTAATAAAAGCGGTGACAATCACTGTGACAATAGCGACAATGCTGCCAGTAACTCTAGATAAGGACAGTAAGAAGATAGCCAGAATCATGGCTAGCTGAATAAGTACTGCTAGAACAAATAAGCCAATCGCCATGACTGTCTCCTTTTTGATAGCAAGAATAGGTATAGTAAATAGTAAAGACTGTTAAGAAGGTATAGAGTCTACAAATTACTTACACAAATATAGCTTCTACTATGAAAGCCTTCTTGACAACTATCAATAGATAAAATGCAACGCTATGTCGAGGATATGTATCGATAAAGACGGATGCCAATAGCTGTAAGGCTTTTTAGTCAATATGATGCCCCATTAATTGCTATTTTGGGTGACATTAAAAATGTAAGTAAATTTTAATAAAACGGCGCCAGACTACTCTCTGCATAAGATAAGGTTTCATTGCGACCGACGATAATGTGATCTATTAGAGATAAATCTAGCAAATCACAAGCTTTTTTGAGCTCAGAAGTTAGTAGATTGTCCGCATTTGAGGGTGCAGCGCCGGTGTGTGGATGATTGTGAGCGATGATAAGCTGACTGGCAGCATGACTGAGCGCATGACGCAGTACATGCTTGATACATACAGAGCAAGACGAGATACCGCCTGTGAAGAGTATCTCAAAGTTGAGAAGGTTGAGCGCATTATCGAGACAAAGTACAGCAAACACTTCACGATGCTCGCCGCGCAGTTGGGTGCTGATATAGTCCTTGACCACTTGCGAGCGACCCAGCGCTTGACCCGTTTTGAGTTTACTATTTAAATAGCGCGTACCCATCTCTAAGGATGCTAGGATTTGCGCGTATTTAGCAGGTCCGATACCGTGACAGGCGAGTACCGTCTCTTTGGGTGCAGCCAAGAGTTCTGCTAGACTACCAAAGTGATCAATCAAGGAGCGTGCCAGCTCAATAGCGGACTGCGAGGGCGTGCCCGTACGCAAAAATATTGCTAATATTTCAGCATCTGATAAGTGCGCGGCACCAAATTTGAGCAGCTTCTCACGCGGCCTATCATCTTCATGCCAGTCTTTAATCGCCATTATGCTTCCTTGTTTGCTTTTTTGTCCTAAATAGAGGTTCGTCGTTTTAAGTACGCGAAACCTTATCTAATTTAGCGCATAATTGTTACTATATGAACCATTTTTGTCCTTTACACTCATTTACTTATTGATGACTTGCTTATGTCAAATATTGTCCTCGCCATTACTGGCGGTATTGCCGCTTACAAATCTGCCTTTTTCGCTCGTCTTTTAATCAAAGCGGGGTTTGAGGTGCGCGTCATTATGACAACTGGCGCGCAGGCCTTTATCACGCCATTAACCTTGCAGGCCTTGACGGGTAACGAGGTGCATACCTCATTACTTGATGAAGAGGCTGAGGCGGGTATGGGTCATATTGAACTGGCCAAATGGGCCGATCTGGTCATTATCGCTCCTGCGTCTGCCAATACGCTGGCACGCCTAGCGATGGGAATGGCAGATGATTTGCTCACGACGGTGTGCCTAGCGACAACAGCCTCTGTCATCATAGCGCCTGCGATGAATCAGCAGATGTGGGCGCATCCTGCGGTCAGTCTCAATATACAGACCCTACGCGATATGAATTATCATATCATCGATCCTGCGAGCGGCGAGCAAGCGTGCGGCGATGTGGGCGCTGGGCGATTGCCTGAGCCTGAGCAGCTGCTTAGCGAGGTGCTACTATTTAACGCCCAAAGACGTATTCCGCAACTGCTCACGGGTAAGCGCGTGGTCATCACCGCAGGCCCAACCGTTGAGGCGATAGATCCAGTACGTTATTTGTCCAATCACTCATCAGGCAAGATGGGTTTTGCTTTGGCGCAAGCATGTCAATACGCAGGTGCCAAGGTCGTTCTAATTGCAGGTGGCAAGGTAGCGCTACCGACGCCGCTGGGTGTTACGCGTATCGATGTGCTGTCGGCAAAAGACATGCTCGTCGCTGCGCAGCAGTGTGTTGAGGGGACGCATAGCGCGATAGCGACTATAAACAAGACATCAGATTTAGATCAGCAAGATCATGCCGCGCACGCTCATCTTCATGAGCACGGAGACTGCGACTGTGATGATGTAGAAATCGATAACAATACGCACGACAATAACGGTACACGTTTAGCTGATATTTTTATCGCCACCGCTGCTGTGGCTGATTATCGTACTGAGGAAGCCGCGCCGCAAAAGATCAAAAAAACCCAAGACGCCATGACGCTAAGCCTAGTCAAAAACCCTGATATTTTAGCGACGATTTCCTTGGCGCATCCTGAGCTATTCGTAGTGGGATTTGCTGCTGAGACGCAAGATGTCGAGCACTACGCGCGCGGCAAGCTAGTCGCCAAAGACTTAGATATCATCGCCTGTAATGATGTCTCACGCGCAGATATCGGTTTTGCGAGTGACGATAATGCTATGCAGGTGTTTTTTGCCAAAGACTATGAGCGCGAGGCGATAAGCTTAGATAAAGCCAGTAAAGATGATATTGCAAAGCAGCTCACTACCATCATCGGTGAGACCCTCTGGCAGCGCAGGCATGGCTAGTAATATTGTCACTACAGTCGCCTTCCTTTTAGCGCTATGACAGCCGCGGTCGATAGCGACAGCATGCAGATGCTATTGTTGCTGGCGATTTTTGCGCTGGCATCACTGCTACATGGCATAAGCGGTCTGGGCGTGACGCTAGTGACGACGACGGCTTTGGCTAGTCTATATCCGTTGCCGTATGCCATCGTCCTCGTGATTTTCCCCTCCTTATTACTCAATGCAATGACATGGCTGGCGGGTGGCGGGCGCACTGTTTGGCAAAACTTTATTTATTACGGCAAGCGCTATTGGCTGCTTGCGTTAACCAGTTTGTTTGGGAGTATCTTGGGCGCTCAGTTACTGCTTTGGATTGATAGCGCTTATATTTTACTGCTGCTAGCGGCGGTGATTGGCTATTACGTGATCAGCAGCTTACTTGGCAAGCAAATCACGCTACCTAATACCAAGCCTGTGCTGATTATCGTGGGATTTAGCGCAGGTATTATCGGCGGCTCGACCAATGCTATGTCGACTATATTGATGATGTATCTGTTGTCTGCCAGCGACGATAAAAACACCATCGCCAAAGTTGGCAACATGTGTTATCTATTAGGCAAAGTCGCGCAAATTATCGTCCTGCGTGAGCCTATCATGGCGCTAAGCCTCGCAGAGTGGCAATTGATTGCGCTACTTAGCGTTTTGTCCGTTGTCGCGCTATTGATCGGTATTCGTATGCGTCGTTACCTGCCACAAGCACGCTTTCGGCAGCTTATTTTAATCATTTTGACAGTACTTGGGTTGCGGGTAGGCTGGCAGGGCGTTATGGCGTTTTTGTAGTTAGCAGGTTTTTTAATTGTGTAAAGTGTGATCATTGTTCAACGATGCTTTTAACGATACCTTTAGCGATTAAATAAGTTTAAAACGATAGTCGCTACTATACTTATGATAATCATAGAGACAATCGGGAAGTACACGCGGGTATTGCCTGAGGTGTGCCTAATATCTCCTGGTATGTTACCAATCCAAGAAAACATACTTGGAAATAGCAGCCAAATAACGCCGATGATCACGAGTAAAATACCAATAAGAATGACTATTTTTGCCATAATAACGACTCCTTTTTTAGCCTTATTTTTTTCGCATTGTTCTTATGCCTCGTTGTGCTGAGTGGTTTTATCAAAGTAAATCTGCTGCGCGATACGAAAGGTATTGCAATGCGCCTCGACCACATCTTCAATATCTTCTGAATAGCCGCCGCCCATGACGATAGCCACTGGAATATTGGCGGCCTTTGCTTGACGCAAGACGTAATCGTCACGCGCCATGCACCCTGCTTGGGTCAGTCCAAGTTTACCAAGTTTGTCCGTTGCCAATACATCTACCGCTGACTGATAAAAGATCATATCGGGTGCGACATTACGGATTAAACGCGGCAGGGTCTCATGCAGCACCTGTAGATAATCCTCATCGCCTGTATCGTTAGCAAATTCGATATCCAAATCAGAGACCTCTTTACGAAACGGATAGTTTTTGGCGCCATGCATACTAAAGACAAAAACGCGTGGCTCATCCGCCATGATACTGGCATTACCATTGCCTTGATGTACGTCCAAATCTACGATCAAGATCTTTTTTGCCTGTCCGCGATTAAGCAGTAAGTTGCTGGCGATACAGACATCGTTGAGCACACAAAAGCCCTCACCATGATCGGCAAAGGCATGATGCGTACCGCCTGCAACATTCATTGCCACACCATACTGCTGGGCAAACCGCGCACATTCATAAGTGGCATGAGCAATATGACGACCACGATCTACCAGTTCAGGCGTCATCTCAAACCCGATCGGACGCGCCTCTTTACGCGTTAAGGTTTGGGTCTTGAGTTTGTGCCAATACTCGGCTGTATGCGTAGTCAAAATCTCATCTTCACTCAAGCGCTTGGGTGCAAAGAAATTATCGGTGGTGATTGTACCCTCACGCAGCAGGCGCTCAGGAATCATAGTATATTTTTGCATAGGAAAGCGGTGCTTGTCAGGCACCGAGTAGCGAAAGATATCGGAGTAGGCAATTTTTAGCATAATGTTTAAGAATTTTCGGTTTTAAAAAAAGGATTTTGGCGCATTTAGAATAATAAAGGACGCTATTCATTTATAAATAACTACTGCACAAACTGCGTCGGTAAATAAAAGGTTCTAGCGTCTGATTGTTGCCGCAGCTCTAGCAGTAAAGTTTGCATGTCCTCGCTTGGATTCTCAAAGTTGAGTAAGTCATCAAAGATCTCAAAGGATACGGTCGTCATTGCCACGACGCTTTGCAGCAGTTGCTCAATAATAGTATCGTTTATGCCAACAGCCTCGACATCGATAGCACTCTTAAAGCGTATCTCGCCATCATTGACGTCCATCTCCAGATTACCTATGATCATGTCGTAGTTGATTTGGGTGATCAGTAGCATCGCCGCGCTTTGATGACTCTCAGGAATCACAAAGGGCAAAATGCCATAAACGGCGAGTAAAGCGTTTGTCTCTTGTATGCGAAATAGATATCCGCAGTCAAGACGTCCGTTACGCATACGCAAGGACAAATGATGCGACTGCTGAGTATCATCAGCCCTAGGACGATAATACGTATAATGCCACTGTTTGCTCTGCAAAAACTGTTTGATGGTATCGACGATAGGAGTAGTAGGGCGCGATTTCACTAAAGATATCTTCGGCTTTTTTTCACTGCTGTGTCCCGTTTCACGACCCAGTCCTGCCTCAGACGTTTGCGCCTCATCACTATAAATAGGCTGCGGCGCAGGCGAGGTCAATAACCGTTTGAGTTTTTGCCATAAGCTGAGTTTGTTGTCTTGGCTCATAATTACAGGTATGACTGGTTATAGTGAACAATAAATAAAAGGTACAGAGCAAGCGATTACTGATCTGAACTATCAGACCCAAGCCCATTCGCCAAACTACTCTTAATAGCATCTTGCGCATAAAAAGCTTGCAGCATCTGGCTGATATGCGCACTAAACCAAGGGCTGTCAATAGCATCATGAGCAAGGGGTAGTAGGGCTTGGCTACCTTGCGCTACTGCTTGCGCATCGATATGTAAGCTGCTCGCCAAAGTAGCAAAAGTATCCTCTTGATGATTGCTATACCACGTCTCTATGCTCGCGGCTATCAAACTGTGCAGATAGGGCGATATACGCAGGCGGTTATAGCTCTGCTGGAGGCTTGCTTCGATATGATCGATACTGCTGTGATTTGGCTCGTCGCTGAGATAAGTCTGTAGCTCGCTGACTGCCTTGTCTTTGATGCGCGCCCAGCCTGTTGTTAGCATACGCGTGACTTCTTCGTTTGATAAGTGCGCCTTAGCATTGCTCTCAGCGCGGCGAGTCAAATCTTTGATATTGCGATGCAAGTAAGTTTGCAGTTTTCCATCGAGATTGCTATTGGTGGCTTTTTCAAACGAGCTGCGGCCCATTTTCATAAGCTTACCCACGCCGCCCGCCTTATCAAGCGTCGTCTCCATAAAATCATTGATAGCATGATACAGTGTTTGCGTCAGCAGCTCAGCGAATGCTTCATTACCGATAAAGCTGTGAATCAAAGCATTACGCTGCTCATCGTGACTGCCGATATAAGTGGCAAGAGTCTCGATTTGGGTATCATCGACCAGCTCACGTAGCGGCATATTGTCATTGACGGGATGATACATCACCGTATGCATAATATCGCGAATGTCTTGACGCATCACATCACTAAGCGGATGGGTGAGAAGCCAGTGGTTGATTAAGCGCTGGATATCCTCACTATTGATATAGCGGCTCATGGGCTGCGCGGCGAGCCAGTGCCAGGCCTCAAGTGCTAGTGGCTCAGCCTGCCCGCGTAACCACTCTTGCATAAAGGTGACTTGTGCCTGTATCAAGCCGTCTATACTTGCAAGGTTTGCTAAGTCGTTTGTGGTAGACGAGGGTGTTTCGATAAAGGTGCTTTGCATATGTTTTAAGGCCTAGTAGTCAACAATTTGTTATAATGTTAGATTATGCCATGAACGGACGCACGGTTTGTGCTGATTATTGTTGTAATAGATGTATGCGCTTTAATCAATACGCGCTTATAACGGATAAATAATAAGAGATCTTGATGACCGCTTTGCCTGTGCATCCTTTAGCTGATTCTGATACCAATATGACTACATTAACGCTTGAGGATCTAACCGTCCAGCGCGGCGAGTTGCCGTTGTGCGTTGGGGTAAATCTTGAGCTGGCGGCGGGTAGTATTTGCCATCTGATAGGGGCTAATGGTACGGGAAAGACGACGCTACTAATGCAACTAGCGGGGCTGTTACCCGTGTTAACAGGTGCGGTGCATTACCAAGGTCAAGCAGGGCTGCCTGTGCAGCCGCTCTATGTCTCGCACCAATTAGGCATTCATCCAAGCCTCACTGTGGCACAGAATCTGACGTTTTTGCTTAATTTGTATGGCGTATCACCAACGCTCGCTGAGATTGATGAGGCATTAGAATGGGTCGGGTTGCAAGGGTTTGAGGCATTGAGCTCAAGTCATCTATCTGCAGGGCAGACGCGGCGCATTACCTTAGCTCGGCTGTATTTGTTAACGCCACAGATGACGCCGCTGTGGCTACTTGATGAACCCTTTACCGCATTAGATGTGGATATGGTGGCGCGAATGGAGCACAGATTATGCAAGTTTGCAGCGGCAGGAGGGTCGATACTCATGACCAGCCATCAATCGGTTGGCGTCGCCGATCACGTGCTCGACTTGTCAGAGTCCATGGTTTAAGTAAAGGGATGTATGATGTTAGAGAGTCAAGTACAACCTTTAGTGACTAATGCAGATACGCGGCGCATAAATAGCCAAGCAAATGGTATTGCTATGCGTCAAATCAGCTTTGGGCAGTTGTGGCGACGCGAATGGCAAGTCAAGCAACAAGGCGCAGTGCAGTGGCTTTATCCTTTGGTTTTATTCTTAGTCATCATTACTTTATTTCCTCTATCGGTCGGTACTGAGCCGCAGCTCTTGCAGCGCTTAGGCGTGCCTGCGGTGTGGATTGCCGCCTTGTTGTCTTTGGTTATGGGCGTTGATGGTTTATTTAAGCCCGCACTTGATAATGGTACGCTTGCGCAATTGGTCGTGGCAAAAGCCTCTTTGCCTTTATGGGTACTTATTCGCTTATCGATTCACTGGCTGTTTAGTAGTGGTATCGTCGCAGTATTAAGCCTGCTTTCTGTACCTTTATTTGGACTGAGCTGGTTTGATGCGGGTATTTTGCTGGCGTCCATTATTGCAGGTAGTCCGATGCTGCTGATGTTATCTGCTATCGCCAGTAGCTTGACGCTATCGCTCAAAAATGGCGCGGTACTCGTGCCGCTGATTGCGCTACCGATGCAGCTGCCCGTATTAATCTTTGCGACTGGCGCAGTCGATCTATTTGCAACTGGTCTTAATGGCTTGCCTGTATTAGCGCTGCTATTGGCAGGTAGTATCGTCTCGGTATTAGTGACGCCTTGGGTCATTGCTTTGACGCTTAAGATGTCTTGGTTAAACTGATGATTTGCCCTATCGGTAAACTAACCATATGGCGGCGACTGACAACTTTGCTATAATAGCGCTAAAAGAAGCGATACATTTTTATGTGAGTAGCCTTCTGATATCTCTTGTCAACACACCTCTTTTTATCACTACAAGACGTAATAGGTGTTCTACATGCCCAATTTAAATAACGTCTCATCTCCTAGCTTGTGGCAGCGCATCTGGCAAGGCTTTTTGACCACAGTAGGGACTAAGCAGTTCTTTCGCACCTTTGCGCCTTGGGTGAAGTGGTTGGGTGTTTTGGCCACTTTATTTTTGCTTATTGGCAGTGTTTGGGGCTTGGCTTTTGCGCCGCCTGATTACTTGCAAGGCAACAGCTATCGCATCATTTTTATTCATGTACCGGCAGCGAGTATCGCCATCTCCATCTACTTTGCCTTAGCGGTACTTGGGGTGATTTATTTGGTATGGAAAATAAAAACCGCTAATCTGGTTGCGCAAGCACTAGCGCCGATAGGGTTTTTATTATGTGTACTGAGTCTGCTGACAGGATCTATCTGGGCTAAGCCCACGTGGGGCACCTACTGGGTGTGGGATGCGCGTCTGACCTCTATGTTGATTTTGGCGTTTTTGTACGCAGGCGTGATGGCACTTTTTGCAGCATTTGAGCACACGGCCAATCGCGGTAAAGCTGCTGCGATCCTGTCCGTCGTCGGCGCAGTCAATCTACCGATCATCAAGTACTCGGTTGAGTGGTGGAATACCCTGCACCAAGGCGCGACCTTTACGTTGACCGAAGCACCAAAGATGTCCGCAGATATGTGGATGCCGCTACTACTTATGGTAGTCGGTAGCTATTTGCTCGTTGCTACGCTTGCTATATATCGTACTAATACGCTGATTTTGCAACGCGATCAAGGTAAAGCTTGGGTCAAAGAATACATACGTGGTCAACACAAATAGCCTGCGAGGGTAATGCATGCAGCCTTATTTTTATAGTTTTTCTGAGTTTATCGCTATGGGCGATCACGGCGTTTTTGTCTGGTCGTGCTGGGCGATTACGGTTGGCGCTATGCTGATATTTATCTGGTACAGTCGCCGCCAAAGACAAGCGCTTATCAAGCAGCTGGGTATTCAACAAGTCCGTCAGGCGCAGCGTAGTACTATGAGTAAAAGTACTACGAGTAAAAGTACTATAAGTAAAAGCACCACGAGCAAAACTAATGCGACATCAGGTAATAAGTCAAACGTCTTATAAGTTTTATGAATCACAGTAGCGCTCATTGATTATGAGATAAGACGCTCCCATATACTCACTAAGCAATAGCCATTAGACACGGTGCTATTTTACTGGTTAAAGAGTTAACTCGATGTTTAAAGATTCGTCAATGAGGTAGTGCTATGAATGCAACTCGACGCAAAAAACTAATGTGGGTCATGTTTACGCTAGCAGGTGCTGCCGTTGCGGTAGTGCTAGTGCTATACGCAATAGGCCAGCAGACAGATTACTACTTTGATGCGACAGCCATATCGCAAGGCGAGGCGCCGCAAGATAAACGCATTCGGGCAGGCGGTATGGTAGTCGCCGGTAGTGTACAGCGCGCGCCTGATGATCCTTTGAGTGTGCAGTTCGCCATTACCGATTTTGCGGCGACTGTCCCTGTCACTTATCAAGGTATCTTGCCCGACTTATTCGCTGAAAATTCAGGCGTGGTCGCTACGGGAAAAATGCAAGGTGAGACCTTTGTCGCAGGTGAAGTCTTGGCGAAGCATGATGAGAACTACATGCCGCCAGAGGTTGCTAAATCGATGAAAGAGAACAACCGCAATGGGGTAACGCCAACCTCTGAGCAATATAATCCTGCTCAGCCCATTCATGAAACGCAAACGCTGCAACAGTAAAGCTTATCTGTTCAAGGCGATAGCTAGCCTCAAACAAAAAGCCACTGATAGTGATATCAGTGGCTTTTTTGCGATCAACGTTTTACTTCAAAAGGGACTTAATTTCTAACATTAGTCATCCCATTTGGGCGAATAATCAGGATGCTTAATCTTGCGACCGTCACTAGTAGCTAGATTGCTAATCTGTTCTATGTCATCAGTACTGAGGTTGACGTTGATGGCGTCCAAGTTGCCTTGTAGATGATCTGGATTCGATGTCTTTGGAATAGCAATACGGTCTTTATCTGATAGTATCCAAGCCAATGATATCTGTGCTGGCGTCACGCCATGCTTGTCAGCAATGTCTTTTATAATGTCATTATCGAACACATCACCGCGTGCCAATGGCGAGTAAGCTTCTAGCAAGATATGATGATTGTTCAAAAAAGTCTGCAAAGTCTCTTGCTTAATGAAAGGATGAAACTCAACTTGGTTGACCACAATCGGTACGTCAGCGTACTTTTTAGCTTCAATAATATTGGCAATATTGAAGTTAGAGACGCCGATATTACGCGTTAAGCCTTGCTTTTGTAGCTCGCACAAGGCTGGAATGGTCTCAGTTAATGGCACACGATCATCAGGCCAGTGTAGTAATAATAGGTCCACATAATCGGTATCTAGATTTTTTAAAGAGCGTTTAGCCGCTGCCACCAGTTTCTCTGGTTCAAACTTCATATCATCAGGAAAGATCTTGGTGGTTAAAAAGAATTTATCACGCGCCACCCCTGATTGCTTGATACCTTGACCCACCTCGACCTCATTACCATAAGCTTGAGCAGTATCGATATGCTCATAGCCCATCTGTAGCGCTTGGCTGACGACATCGATACAGTCTTGTCCGGTTGACTGCCATGTACCTAGTCCAAGTACGGGGATATTAGCCTGTCCTGCTGTGCGAATGTTATAAGTTTTAGTACTCATATTATTATCCTTATAATTGTTAGCTTAATCATG
>NZ_JBQQFC010000034.1:0-16142 GCF_052258445.1 Psychrobacter sp. T6-1 | reverse complement strand
TGATAAAGATCATGAGCGCATAAATAGCACTGATAATACCAGCCTGACACGGCGACAGCTGGTGCTTCACGAAGTGATTATGACCTTAAACTTAGCCAGTCAAGCGAGCACTATGCGTGACCAAGAACAGCTTAAGAGTTACCTGCGTCAAGCGCGCAAGCAACTACAAACGCTAACAGCGCCATCTACTCATTCTCAGCCTAAAGTGCAAGGTGCTATAGACGTAGAGGACAGCGCAAAAGTAGCAACAGCCATGATGGATGCACCAACAAACATAACGGAAGTCATCAACTGGTTAGATAAGCTCATAGCTAATACGCCAGCACGCTCGCCCTTGTTGACCACGCAAATTTTAGATCAGCCCAATAATAAATAGCTCATAGCTCAACACCCACACAAATAGGCAAATTATGAACCATGCGGCAGCAAATCAACTAAATGCTATGCAAGGAGTAAGTGCTATTCCTGACTCCCTAAAGCACTATCCTGTTATTCATAGCCAGTCGGTACAGTGGGGCGAGATGGATGCCTTTAACCATCTAAACAATGTCGTCTATTATCGTTATGCAGAGTCGGCGCGTATTGCTTACTTACAGGCGCTCGGTATGTTTGATGGCAGCATGGTGACGATGCTGGCGCAGTCAAGCTGTCAGTATTTACGCCCAGTAACTTATCCTGATACTCTGCTCATCGGTGTACGCTGTCAGCGTTTAGGCAATACGAGCATGGTCGTAGAATATAGCTATTACAGTGACGCGCAGCAGGCGATTGTAGCGACAGCTGAGGCGGTAGTCGTGCGTTTGGACGCGACTGGCGAAGTAAAGCTACCATGGACGCAAAAGGAGCGAGAGTATCTCGTTGCGATAGAGTCAAGAGTCGGTCACGCTCCAAAACTATAAGATAATAAGATATGAAGCGCATTATTTAAATAATAAAAAGGCATACCAATAATAATTGATATGCCTTTTTTATAGCGTGTTTTCAGCTTAAACCTTACTCTTCTTGATTGGGAGAATGAACAAAATCAACGACGTTAAGCTCAAATCCTGATAGCGCATAGAACTTCATCGGAGATGACAGCAGACGCATATCACGCACACCCAAATGACGCAAAATCTGTGCACCAACACCGATACTACGATAAGGCTGCTGAGTGATAGTAGAGATCGATTGATTGTCCGACGCTTTGTCCAAAGCATCACCTAAATCTATGGGTTGATGGCTCCCAATCCATACCAGCACGCCGCGCTCAGATGCATTAATCTCTTCCATCGCAGCTTGTACGCTCCAGCCGCCGCGGCCTGTGGCGTCGTTCTTGGCGGCGAATAAATCTCGTAGCGGATGAAACCCATGGACACGTACCGTACTGACGCCTGCGCCAACATCGCCTTTGACCAATGCCAAATGCGTCTCATCAGCACCAAACTCACGAAAACGGTGCAAAGTAAATGTCCCATGTTCAGTCTCAAACGGGTGCGACTCTACTTCCTCAATGGTCTGCTCATTAGCGATACGATAATTGATAAGATCGGCGATAGTACCGATTTTGATATCATGCTCTTTAGCAAATATCTCAAGATCATCGCGGCGCGCCATGGTGCCATCTGGATTGATAATCTCAACGATAACCGCTGCAGGCTCAAGTCCTGCTAGGCGTGCCAAATCACAACCCGCTTCGGTATGACCTGCGCGGTGCAAGACGCCGCCGTTTTGTGCCATGATGGGAAAGATATGCCCAGGTTGTACGATGTCCTCAGGTTTGGCTGAAGAGGAAACCGCTGCTTGTATCGTACGTGCACGATCACCTGCTGATATACCTGTGGTAACGCCTTCGGCGGCCTCAATAGACACCGTAAAGTTGGTACTAAACTTGGCTTCGTTACGATCAGACATTAGCGGCAATTCAAGCTGCTGACAGCGCGCTTGTGATAACGTTAAGCATACTAAGCCGCGAGCATGAGTAATCATAAAGTTGATATCGTCGGCGCGCACGTGAGTGGCGGCCATAATGATATCGCCTTCGTTCTCGCGATCCTCATCGTCCATCAAAATGACCATTTTGCCCGCGCGAATGTCTTCAATAATCTCAGGAATCGTATCTAAACTCATAAAAGGTCTCAATGCTTTATTATTTGTCAGTATAAAAAAAGGGTGAAAGCGAAATATTTGCCTATTGTAGCAGTAGAATAAAAAAAGCGCTGTATAGGTTAGTAAAACCAGCAGCATATAACTATAAATCTTGTAGAAGATATAGTGTTTGTAGCATAGTAAAGCAAGTGACTTATCCGTTTTAGTAGCTTTTATAGCGTACCGCTGTACTTTTAGCTACTTACTTAATGACTCAAAGTCAAATGTCACTATCCTTGGGATACTGTTGACTTAGAAATAATATCAACTTAAAAACACTAGCAACTTAAAAAATTAGTCATTACTCGCCGCTTGGTTTTTAAGCCAATCTATAAACTGTTTGCTATGTTGCTCACGCTGGTTATCAGCAAAATCATAGAAGCGGGTATTGGCTAGATTATCAGGTAAATAAGACTGCGGATAATAGTGGTTGGGATAATCATGTGGATAGGCGTAGCCTTTACCATAGCCTTGATTTTGCATAAGTTTGGTTACGCCATTTCTTAGATGTAGAGGTACAGCAGAGGCATCTTTTTCTGCGAGTGCCATTGCCGCATTGATCGCCTTATAAGTGCTGTTACTTTTAGCGCTAGTCGCCAAATAAACGACAACTTGCCCTAGTATAATACGCGCCTCTGGCATACCGATTGATTGCACGCTCCGTAGTGCTGCATCTGCAAGAAGTAGAGCGTTTGGGTTGGCATTACCAATATCTTCGCTAGCCAAAATGACCAAACGCCGTGCGATAAAATCTGCAGGCTCGCCGCCGACCAGCATTCGCGCCATCCAGTAAAGAGCAGCATCAGGGTCAGAGCCGCGTACGGACTTAATCATGGCAGAGACGATATCATAGTGCTGCTCGCCATCTTTATCGTAACGCACCAGTGCAGTCTGTGCCACGCGCCCAATCAATTCATCATCGATAACGAGTGGTGACTGCGCAGGATCAGCGGTCTGTACTGCAAGCTCTAATAGGTTTAAGGCTTTTCTAGCATCGCCATGAGCGAATTGACTGATAATCTTTTGCGCTTGTAAGTCTATAGTTAACTTTTTAAGGATATTGTCCTCTAAGAGCGCGCGATCTAACACCGCATGGATCTGCTCAGAATTGAGCGGCTCTAAGCGGTACACTTGGCAACGTGACAGCAATGCATTATTGACACTAAATGAGGGGTTCTCTGTCGTTGCACCAATCAAAGTAATGTCACCTGATTCTACTGCGCCAAGCAGAGCGTCTTGCTGGGCTTTATTAAAGCGATGAATCTCATCAATAAAGACGACAGGCGACTCAAAACTCAGCGAGTCCTTAGTGTCCAAGACTTCGCGCAGCTGCTTAACGCCAGTATTGAGTGCTGACAGCGCATGAAACGGTCTATTTACAGCATCAGCGAGCAGCATGGCAATAGTAGTCTTGCCAATACCCGCCTCGCCGTGCAAAATGATAGAGGGCAGATGGCCTTGTTCTACCAAACGTCGTAGTGGCGCGCCTTTTGCTAGCAGGTGCGTTTGACCGATAATCGCCTCCAAAGAAGATGGGCGCATACGCTGAGCAAGTGGAGTATCAGCATGAAAGGTAGAGGACATAGCATTCTCAAAGTTTGCGGCAATAGACCTAAACAACAGGGCCTAGGTTGTATCGATATATGGAATATTAATAATGACAGATCGACAGAGTAAAAGACGCTGGCATCGATATTTAAATGCAATACGCACTGTAAGCTTTTATCAAAAGCCGCAATCACGGTATCTCACCAGTGGCGAGAAAGCGCTGGCACGTAGCGTATTCGGCGATAGTCTCAATCTTGATGCCGTCGAGCTTAAAACCGCTTGGTGGGTACTCAAAAATTATGCGGTTAGCCCTAATGGCAATATTTACTTCAATCCGTTAGATTGGATAGAGGACTTTAGCCATACCACGCTTGGCAAACAAAGCTGGCTGATACATGAGCTTACGCACGTTTGGCAGTTGCAGCAGGGTATCAAAGTGGTTCGCGGCGCGCTTTTAAATCGCCGTTATCAATACATACTCAAAACTGGCAAATCATTTTTTAAGTATGGCATTGAGCAGCAAGCGCGTATGGTACAAGATTACTTTTTGCGTCGCGAACGCGGTCAAAATTGTCAGGATTTACAAGCTTGTATTCCATTTTTAGTTGTGCCAGCCAAAAATCATAGCAAAAACACTGACAGCTCGTTCATAGTTTAATCTTCTACTTGTGCATAATCATCTATAAGATAAAAACCGTTTGTAAATTATCAAACATGCCCTAAATAAGCAATGGATTGCCATACTGATTTTAATTTTTAACAAAGGATTTGTATTCTGATGTTTAAATTTTTGTTACCTACTTCTAATAATAAAGGCGCTACGCGTGCGCGTCATGCGATAAATTTGACAGCAATAACTCTGACAGGCTCTTTGCTACTCACCGCATGCAATCAGCCAGCCAGCCCTGATGTGGCACCAGAGAGTCAAGAGGTAAAGACAGAGGAGCAGCAGCGCGCTGAGGACAGTCAATCCGTGACTCAAAGCGATTCCGCTACCGCTCGCATTGAGCAGTTTCAGCCTTTGTACGTCGAACAAGTACTAGGGCTGCAAAGACGCTTGCAGGCAGAGTATGAGTCCTTACAAGCAGCGGACATATCAGAGAGTGAGACCGGTCTGCTCTCCAATTCCACTCAAACACAACCCAATCAAGCGTCTGCTACTGAATCAACTAACGATCAAGCTGCAACTGCTGAGTCAGCACCAACGGATACGCAAGAGAAGAGCTCTGATATCAATACCAGTACAGAGGTGGGTGAGCGCGACTTGTCGGTACTCAAACGCATTAGTTTAGAGCCGCGCAAACCTAATATGTTGACACAGGAGCAAATCATAGAAAACTATCAGCAAGCTATGCAAGCGCTCTATGAGCCTGTCACTAGTGAGATGAGCGCAAAAGATACCGACACCTTACTCAATATTGCCGCTTTAATTCCGCAGTTGTTTGAGCATGCCGAGATTGCTAATAGGGTCAATGCCAAGAGTCCTGCACTGGCGCGATTAATTATTCAGCGTCAAGTCTGGCAGCAGATAGAGGCGCAGCAAGTGCTAGATATGCAGCAATTAAAACTATCACAACAGCAAGAATTTGAGACCTTAATGAGTAAATTTAACGATACTATTAAAGATTACGACGAACAAATCGCCAAATATGAGCAAACGCTAAAAGAGTTCCAGCAGTAAACGATAAAAGGTGCCGCTTCATCTATAACATTTATAGTGAACGGACTCTACTTTGGAGCTCACCAAAAAATCCCGCACTATGGCGGGATTTTTTGGTGAGCTTATTTTAATAAACTTGAAGACCTATTTACGGTCTTCAAGTTTAACAAAATCACGCTTGGTTTCACCTGTATACAACTGACGCGGACGACCGATTTTGAATGGCGTGCTGTGCATCTCAAGCCAATGGCTGATCCAGCCAGAAGTACGAGCTAGTGAAAAGATAACAGTAAACATTGACGTTGGAATACCAATAGCTTTTAGGATAATACCAGAGTAAAAATCAACGTTTGGATACAAGTTACGCTCGATGAAGAACGGATCTTCTAAAGCAATCTTTTCTAGCGCCATAGCCAGCTCAAGTTTTGGATCATCAATGCCCAAAGCTTCTAGTACTTCATCAGAAGCCTTTTTGAGCACTTGCGCGCGTGGATCAAAGTTTTTGTACACGCGGTGACCAAAGCCCATAAGTTTGACTTCACGGCTTTTCACTTTTTCCATAAATTCTGGCACGTTCTCAACAGTACCAATTTCATCTAGCATCTCAAGCACAGCTTCGTTTGCGCCACCATGTGAGGGGCCCCAGAGGGCTGCGATACCAGCTGCGATACAAGCATAAGGATTTGCGCCAGTAGAGCCTGCTAAGCGCACAGTAGATGTTGACGCGTTTTGCTCATGATCAGCATGCAAAGTAAAGATTTTGTCCATAGCATCAGCGATGATAGGATTTACTTTGTAATCAACGTCACCTGGGGTGGCAAACATCATGTACAAGAAGTTTTCAGCATAGCTAAAGTCTTCACGCGGATACATGAACGGCTCGCCTTGTGAGTACTTGTAGCTCATAGCAGCTAGCGTTGGCATTTTAGCGATTAGGCGAATAGCAGTAAGCTCACGATCATGCTCATTACTGATGTCTAAGTCTTCGTGATAAAACGCAGATAAAGCACCGACTACGCCGACCATAATAGCCATAGGGTGGGCGTCACGGCGAAAGCCTTCAAAGAACTTACGCAATTGATCATGTACTGCTGAATGCTTGCGAATCTTTGCAAAGAAATCTTCTTTTTGCTCGCTATTTGGTAGCTCACCATTGATGAGCGCGTAAGCCACTTCTAGGTATTCAGCATTGTTTGCCAATTGATCGATAGGGTAGCCGCGATGCAATAGCTCACCTTTACCGCCGTTGATAAAAGTGATTTTTGATTCAACAGGAGCTGTGACCTTAAACCCAGGGTCATAAGACCAGTAGCCTGCTTCTTGTAAGGCGGCAACATCAATAACCGACTGTCCTAAAGTACCGTCAGTAATGGGCAGTTGGTACTCATTACCATCTACACTTAGCGTGGCACTCTTATCAGCCATATTGTTATCAGCCATAATTTCCTCTCCATTGGTTTTAATTTATAAACACAAATATAAAATCGACGCTTGGTAGTGCGTCACTACTAGTCAAACAAAGATATAAATTCAACTAATGCGCTATCTTATCTATATTAGCAGCAAACCGTAGTGATTTGAAAAGACTTTTAGCGTCCATACCACCGATTTATAGGATTTGGTGGCACTGAGACGAGGTTATTATTGTATCAAAATATGTCTGTTCACTCATTTCTTCAAAAACGGCCTTTATCTAGATAATTGCTGAGCTATAGCAGTTATTTTGTCTAAACCACAAGTTATAAACAAAATGAGCAATAATAGCTGAGTATTGCTCAGTGTTAATAGGGCGTTAAAACCTTTTTATAAGTCATTATTTAGAGGATAAGTTTGTAATTAGTGCTCAGTCATTTTATAATTGAGACAATTTGGCTAAAGCAAACTTTGTTGTTATGAGTAGATGACGTTACCTTACCTACGGACTACTTATATTTTGTTACGATAAACGCTGATATTTATGAGATAGACATACTTTATAACTTGAATATTTTTGTTATTTGTTCTATTTTTAGATAGTCTATCTTGAAGTCATTCTTAATAATGAAAGTGATTGAGACAGTTAAGAATGCCATCTGGTTGGATTAGATGATATCGGTACAAAATAAACAAGGTCAATTAGCTTTTCCTTACTTTATTCGCCTCATGATTTGCACTGTGCTTATAGCTTTTATAAAGTTTAAGTTTTGGTAGCAAAAACAAGAGTATAACCGCAAAAGGATGACCGCTGTGAAAAGCAACCGACCCATTGATCTGCCTATGAGTCAGGTGATTAGCGTTAATGCAAAATCACCTATCGCCATCGCCTCAATATTACACCGTATTTCCGGTATTATTCTATTTTTACTCATCCCTGTCATGCTCTGGTTGCTACAAACTTCTTTGGCATCGCCTGAGAGCTTTGCAACTGTATTTGACAATGTGTTAGTGCGTTTTGTCGCTTGGATATTTGTCGCTGCTATCTCTTACCATTTTGTGATGGGTATGAAGCATCTATTCGCTGACATGGGTATGAACGAAGAGCTAAAATCTGGTCGCACAGCTGCTGTTGTCAGCTTTGTAATCGCTGCGATTTTGATCGTCGCGTCATTTATATGGGTGATGTTCTAATGATTAAGAATAATTCAGGTATCAAAAGCGCAACAGGTTTGACAGGTTCAGGATCACGCGATTGGATTGTGCAACGTTTTGGCGCCGTAGTATTGGCTCTGTATAGCCTAACTCTGCTCGGCTTCTTTTTGACTCATGGTAGCGTGGACTTTTATGAGTGGTTCGGTTTTATGAACAGCTTACCTATGCGCCTGTTTAGCTTAGTCGCGATTATTGCTCTAGCAGGTCACGCTTGGGTTGGTATGTGGACCGTATTTACAGACTATATTACTACTAGCAAAGTCGGTGCAAAAGCTGCAGGTTTGCGCTTAGCATTACAAGCTTTGATGGTTGCAGCTATCTTGGTTTATGTATTCTGGGGCATCATGATTTTTTGGGGTAATGGCTTTAATGTCGTTGCCGTTTAATCAATAGCTTGTTTGCTTGATGACTTTTTTATCAGTACTAATTTTTGGTTAATTGCTTGTAAATACAAACTGTTAAGTCATATTTATAAGCAGATAAAGCGTTTAAAAGTAGTCAGTCGATGACTATATAGAATAGTAGTCATTCCTAATGTCCTAGATTGCCAGTAGTACAAGGATATACAGTCAGGCTACTAACACTGATAAAGGGGGCTGTAAGGACCATATTGTTCATATTTTGGCAAAGCGTTTGACTACTATGATCAACACAACCCTTATGCATAATAATATCGCTCTTATATCGCCAATAGATATAGATCAATCTATCAGACAATCCTTATTTACTTCACAAGTACTACTTATTTTGAGTACTAACTAGGAAGATCACAATGGCAACTAAACAAGATAATACTATCAGCAACATTAAGACCTTGAATTATGATGCCATCATTGTTGGTGGTGGTGGTTCAGGCATGCGTGCTTCGTTGCAATTAGCAGAAGCGGGTATGAATGTCGCTGTTATTACTAAGGTATTCCCAACGCGCTCGCATACGGTCGCAGCCCAAGGCGGAATTGGTGCAAGTCTTGGTAACATGAGTAACGATAATTGGCATTTTCACTTTTATGACACCGTAAAAGGTTCAGATTGGCTGGGTGACCAAGATGCTATTGAGTATATGTGCCGCGAAGCACCAAAAGTCGTTTACGAGCTTGAGCATATGGGTATGCCATTTGATCGTAACGAAGATGGCACTATCTATCAGCGCCCCTTTGGTGGACATACCTCAAACTACGGTGAAAAAGCGGTACAACGTGCTTGCGCTGCAGCTGATCGTACTGGTCATGCGCTATTACATACGTTGTATCAGAAAAATTTAGAGCAAGGCACGCAGTTCTTTGTTGAGTGGATTGCTCTAGATTTGATCAAAGATGAGGCAGGTAACATCAACGGTGTTGTTGCTTTAGAGCAAGAGACAGGTACAGTTGCTGTATTCCAAGCACCGATTACCGTACTTGCAACAGGCGGCGCAGGTCGTATTTTTGAAGCCTCAACCAACGCTTACATTAATACAGGCGATGGTATAGGCATGGCAGTACGTGCAGGCGTGCCGTTAGAAGATATGGAGTTTTGGCAGTTCCACCCAACAGGTGTTGCAGGCGCAGGCGTTCTGTTAACCGAAGGGTGCCGAGGCGAAGGCGCAATCTTGCGTAACAAAGATGGCGAAGCCTTTATGGAGCGTTACGCGCCAACGGTCAAAGATCTAGCGCCGCGTGATCTCGTCTCACGTTCTATGGATCAAGAGATCAAAGAAGGTCGCGGCTGTGGCCCTAACGGCGACTACATCGTGATGGATATGACTCACTTAGGCGTTGAAACCATTATGAAGCGCTTGCCATCAGTATTTGAGATTGGTAAGAACTTCGCAAACGTTGATATTACTAAAGAGCCCATTCCTGTTATTCCAACTATTCATTATATGATGGGCGGTATTCCAACCACGATTCATGGTCAAGTCATCAAGCCTGATCTTGAGGCGGGTACAGATGAAGACGGTCTATACACCGAAGGCAAAATCGTAACGGGTCTTTATGCTATTGGCGAGTGCGCTTGCGTAAGTGTACATGGTGCTAACCGTTTAGGTACCAACTCACTCCTTGATCTATTGGTATTTGGACGTGCTGCTGGTAAACACATCGTTGATGAGTTCCATCAAAACGATCACAACTATAAGCCTATGGATCCGCGCGTCCTTGATTATACTGTTGGACGTTTAGATAAATTGCAGCAATCTACTGAAGGTCACAACGCACAAGATGTGGCAGATGAGATTCGCGCTATTATGCAGACGCATGCCAGTGTATTCCGTACGCAGGCGATGATGGATGAGGGTGTTGAGAAGCTATTGGCACTTGGCGAAAAAGTTGAAAACATTCATCTAGCAGATAAGTCGCAAGTATTTAATACAGCGCGTATCGAAGCTTTTGAAGTGGCTAATCTTTATGAAGTCGCAAAAGCCACTATGATATCGGCTGCTAGTCGTCATGAGAGCCGCGGCGCTCATAGTGTTGCTGATTATGATCGTCCAGAAGATGATGATTATGCTCCTAACGGTCGCAATGATCACGATTGGATGAAGCATACCTTATGGTATTCTGAAGGCAACCGTATCATCTACAAGCCTGTACGCAAGATACCACTGACAGTAGATTACATCGAACCTAAAGTTCGCGTTTACTAACTTTAAGTTCATTGAGTAGGTTATACCGCTATACTTATTCTAGAATGAGTATTTATACTAGGATAAGTAATAGCTACGTTATATTATCAATTCATCTATGACAAAGGATGATCGCCAGCTATAGGTTAGGTGAGTGCTTAAGGCGCTATTATTCTAACAAGCCAGCCATTATCTAGTGTGGAGTTAAGCATTATGAGCAGAGGTAACCGCACCATTGAGATATATCGCTACGATCCTGATCGGGACGCAGCTCCGCGTATGCAAACTTACAATATCGAGCTACTAGAATCAGATCGTATGTTGCTTGATGTCTTGCTACGTCTAAAAAAAGAAGACGAGACTATTACCTTTCGCCGCTCATGCCGCGAAGGTATCTGTGGTTCTGATGGTATGAACATCAACGGCAAAAATGGGCTAGCCTGTTTGTTAAACATGAACACTTTGCCTGAAAAGATTACCATTCGTCCACTACCAGGCTTACCAGTCGTTCGCGATTTGGTTGTCGATATGAACCAGTTTTATGAGCAGTACGAAAAGGTACATCCATATCTGATTAACGATCAGCCTGCGCCGCCAACCGAGCGCTTGCAATCTCCTGAACAGCGCGAGGAGCTAAATGGTCTGTATGAGTGTATTTTATGTGCTTGTTGTTCGACCAGTTGCCCATCATTTTGGTGGAATCCTGATAAATTTTTAGGTCCGTCAGCGCTATTGCATGCTTATCGTTTTGTAGCAGATAGTCGTGATAGTGACGCGCAAGCACGCTTAGCACGTCTTGACGATCCATTTAGCTTATTCCGCTGCCGCGGTATCATGAACTGCGTTTCTGTATGTCCAAAAGGTCTCAACCCAACTAGAGCAATTGGTCATCTACGTAACATGCTTATTGACCAAGCAGGCTAATATGCTTTATTTGTTAGTCTTTTGAAATTAAAAACACCGCCGAGTGACTTGGCGGTGTTTTTTTTGATAAGATTAAGACATGTTTATATAACTGACATTTTTTTATAGATTCGTAGTTTGATAAAACTTAGGTATAATAGCGTGATAGTAAATATTTATTACGTAAATACTTAGTATTGAACAAACAAACTATGTGACCTACTTACCTCATGTTAGGGTAAGTAGCACTATTGTTTGCGCATGCAAAAGCAGCCAATATGAGTCAAGGAATGGCAATTTATAACAAATGATACCGTTACTCAAAATTAGTTTGCTAGTTTTTGATAGTAATCTGGTTATGGTCGATGGCAGTATATATAAAAAAATGTTTTGAGACGATATTATATAGAAAACTGAGCGTTCACAAATAAACAATAGGGTAGCACAACTGGTTAAAAGACAGTTCATATTGCACTTTGATGCAAATATAAACTGCAGATACTGATAAAACTACCAAATTTCATTCATTTATCTATCAAATAGACGGTTATTATGAATAGTACAACTAAACAAGCAGCAGGCGTAGCTCATACTGAACTTGCCGCTGATAATGCATATTATATCGAAGCTCTTTATGAGCAATTCTTAGGCGATCCAGATAGCGTTGATAGCGATTGGCAAGAGTACTTTAAACAGTATCAAGCGCCAAACGATGCTAAGCACAATGCGATTCAAGATCAATTTTTACTGCTTGCACGTAATCAGACGGCTAATAAAGGCGGCGGTTCTACTTCTGCCGCTCAAAGCTTAGCAGCTGACTGCGCTGATCCTAAGCAAATGGGCGTGCAGCAATTGATATCTGCGTATCGTCGCCGTGGTCATCGTCATGCCAATCTCGATCCTTTAGGGCTGCATCCGCGTCCAGAAGTAGAAGATTTGACGCTGGCTTATCACAACTTGTCAGAAGCTGATTTGGATACGGTATATCCAACCAACGATTTAAACATCGGTAAGAGCGAAGCGCCGCTACGTGAGATCATTGAGATCATGGAGCGCGTCTATTGTAGTTATATCGGTGTTGAGTACATGCATGTCACTAGCAGTACTGAAAAGCGCTGGATGGAAAAATATTTAGAAAGTAATTTAGGTTATATCGAGTTTGATAAAGAAAAACGTTTATCAATCTTAGAGCGTCTAACTGCTGCTGAGGGCCTAGAGAAGTATTTGGCACGTAAGTATACAGGGGTCAAACGTTTTGGGTTAGAGGGCGGCGAGAGCTTTATTCCTGCAGTTGATGAGATTATTCAGCGCGCTGGTGGTTATGGTACCAAAGAGATGGTCATTGGTATGGCTCACCGCGGACGTCTTAACTTACTGGTCAACATCCTAGGTAAAAATCCTGCTGATCTATTCGATGAATTCGATGGTAAAGTGCAACCAGAAAAAGGCTCAGGCGACGTCAAATATCACAATGGTTATTCATCAAACGTGATGACGCCTGGTGGCGAAGCGCATTTAGCACTAGCTTTTAACCCATCTCATTTAGAAATTGTTGCACCTGTGCTACAAGGCTCAGTACGGGCACGTCAAGTTCGCCGTAATGATCAGCCTGGTCATAGCGGTAAAGACGGCAACTCAGTACTGCCTATCGTGGTTCACGGTGATGCTGCTTTTGCAGGTCAAGGGGTAGTGCAAGAAACCTTCCAGATGTCGCAAACGCGCGCCTATACTACAGGTGGTACGGTACACATTGTCATTAATAACCAAGTAGGCTTTACGACCAGTCGTCAAGAAGATCTGCGTTCAACAGAATACTGTACTGATGTGGCAAAAATGGTACATGCGCCAATCTTACACGTGAACGGTGACGATCCTGAGTCAGTCATATTTGCAGCTCAGCTTGCGCTTGATTATCGTCACGAATTTGACAAAGACATCATTATCGATCTGTTTTGCTATCGCCGTAATGGTCATAATGAAGCCGATGAGCCGTCAGCGACGCAGCCACTTATGTATGCGGTTATCAAAAAGCTACCGACTACTCGTACGATCTACATCAATAAGCTTATCGAAGCTGGGGTTATCACAAGCGAAGACGCTACTAAGTATGAAGACGAATACCGCGAATCTCTAGATCGCGGAGAGTATGTCGCCAATTCATTAGTCAGTGAACCTAATGAGAAGTTATTTGTAGATTGGACACCCTATCTGGGTCATGATCTCGTTGATGACTGGGATACTAGTGTCGACATAGATAAGCTAAAGACTTACGGTCGCCGTATGGCTGAAGTGCCAGAGGGTTACAAGCTACAGCGTCAAGTGCAAAAGATGATGGAACAACGCTTGGCCATGCAAACGGGTGAAGAGCCGTTGAATTGGGGAGCTGCTGAGACTTTGGCATATGCGTCACTAGTAGATAACGACGAAGTATTAGTGCGTATCACTGGTGAGGATGTTGGCCGTGGTACTTTCTCACATCGTCACAGCGAAATCTTTAATGTTAACGATGGCAGCATGTATGTGCCTCTTGCGCACATTAGCGAAACGCAAGCACGATTTGCGACCTACAACTCACTATTATCAGAAGAAGCGGTATTAGCCTTTGAATATGGTTACGCGACTACGGTACCCAATGCCTTAATCATCTGGGAAGCGCAGTTTGGTGATTTTGTGAATGGGGCACAAGTGGTCATCGATCAGTTTATCTCGAGTGGCGAGACCAAATGGCAACGTGTTTGTGGTTTAACCATGCTATTGCCACATGGTTATGAAGGTCAAGGCCCTGAGCATTCCTCAGCACGTCTTGAGCGCTTCTTGCAGCTATGTGCTGAAGATAATATGCAAGTGATTACCCCAACAACGCCTGCGCAAATTTTCCATGCTCTACGTCGTCAGGCCGTTCGTCCTATTCGTAAGCCTATGATTGTAATGTCACCAAAGAGCTTGCTGCGTCATAAGCTGGCAACTTCGCAGTTAGAAGAACTTGCAAATGGTAAGTTTGAGACAATATTACCAGAGATGGATGAGCAAAACGCTGACAACATCACGCGCCTAGTACTGTGCGGCGGCAAGGTATACTATGACTTGTTAGAGCAGCGCCGTGAGCTTGGACTTGAGCATGTGGCTATTGTGCGTATTGAACAGCTATATCCTCTACCTGAAGCGCGTTTGATTAGCGAAATTGAAAAATACAGCAATCTAAAAGAGATCGTTTGGACGCAAGAGGAACCGCTTAACCAAGGCGCTTGGTATTACCTAGCACCGCACATGTTCCGTATTGTGGTACCGCATCCGACTAAAGCAAAAGTTATGGAACCTATCGCGCGTCCGCCAAGTGCAGCACCTGCGACAGGGTCACCTAAATTACACGCCCAGCAGCAGCAAGAGCTAGTTGCAGGTGGTCTTGGCGTTAGCGTTGATGAGTTGTCTAAATAATAGTTATATTAAGTCTTAAATTAATCAAGCGATGATAGTTAGTATTTTAACCCAACTATCACGACCCAATAATGAGCAGTATCCAAATCTAAGGAGTTTATCGATGGCTGAGATCAAAGCCCCCGTTTTTCCAGAATCGGTTGCCGATGGCACGATCGTTGAATGGCACGTATCAGAAGGTCAGCAAGTAAGTCGTGATGACTTATTGGCTGAAATTGAAACTGACAAAGTTGTATTGGAAGTGGTTGCTCCTGATGATGGTGTTGTGACCAAAATCGTCAAGCAAGTTGACGACACGGTCGAATCAGCAGACCTGATCGCTGAGTTTGAGTCTGGCGCTAGTGGCGATGCTGGTGGACAAGACGCTGATACTAGCGATAGCTCACAGACAGAGACGCCAGCGGTCAACCCAGATCAGCCTGCAGCTCCCGTACAACCTAAGCAAGAAGGCTATGGTGATACTCCAAGCCGTCCAGAAGCTCCTGAAGCTGATCATAAAGATCAAAGCCCAGCAGTACGTAAAGCGGCAAAAGAGTCTGGCGTTGATCCAAAGAATGTCGAAGGTAGTGGCCGTGATGGTCGCGTGACTAAATCAGATATGGCAAGTCCAAAACTTAAATCAGACAGCTCTATTAAGTCTGATAGCGGTACTCCAGTTGCTGAGTCGACAGGCGAGCGTACTGAAAAACGCGTTCCTATGACGCGCTTGCGTAAACGCGTCGCTGAACGTCTATTATCAGCAACGCAAGAGACCGCCATGCTGACGACGTTTAACGAAGTCAACATGAAGCCACTCATGGACATGCGTACCAAGTATAAAGATCAGTTTGAAAAACGTCATGGTGTGCGTTTAGGCTTTATGTCTTTATTCGTCAAAGCGGCAACAGAAGCGCTAAAACGTTTCCCAGCGGTTAATGCGTCATTAGATGGTGATGACATCGTTTATCACGGTTACTATGACATCGGTGTTGCCGTATCGTCAGATCGTGGTCTGGTCGTCCCTGTCCTACGCGATACCGATCAGATGAGCATGGCGGATGTTGAAAGCAAAATTCGTGAGCTTGGGGGCAAAGCGCAAGAAGGCAAGCTAGGTCTTGATGAGATGATTGGTGGTACCTTTACGATCTCAAATGGCGGCGTCTTTGGTTCATTGATGTCAACGCCTATCTTGAATCCGCCGCAAACGGCTATCTTAGGCATGCATGCTATCAACGATCGCCCAATGGCAGTTGATGGTAA
>NZ_JBQQFC010000033.1:0-16157 GCF_052258445.1 Psychrobacter sp. T6-1 | reverse complement strand
TTTTAGAAAAAATTACTGGCACGGACATTTATGCCACCATCTCAGAGCAGGTCCATGAAAAAAAGCGCTTTGAGGAAGAGGCTTTAAGTAAATTGCAATATGGTCTACAGGGCTTGACCCTGCTAGACAATGATGAAGAAGACCAGCTAAAAGCAGATTTAAAGTGGCAACAAAGTGCACAAGATAAGCAGCAACAGCTTGTCGATCGTTTGGGCGCACAGATTAAATGGCTTGAGAGCATAATAGAACTAACAAACAAGCGTACAAGGTATCAAAGTGAGATTGAACGAGCGTATCAAGCAAAGCACGACTTTATCCCTGATAACAAGCGCCTAGCGGCTGCCAATAAGGCGCTGGAGATTGATAGTCAATACAGCCAGATTGTGATAAGTCGTGATACGGTCAATAAAATGAGCGGCGAGCAGCAAGTATTGGCAGATAAATTACCACTGCAAAAAGACGATCTTGTAGCGGCGTCTACTCGTTTAAGTGCAACCAATGCGCAACAAAAAACTGCCGAACATGAGCTGAACACCGCCTTGCCCAAAATCGCCCAAGTCCGCAAATTAGATAGCGATATCGTGCAGCAAACGCAGAGTTTATCGGATCACATACAAAGAAAGCAGACGCTATCTACTCACGTTGCTCAAGTGCGCCAAGAGATTGCTCAGCTTGAAGAGCATGCTGAGCAAGCTACCCTTAAGCTTGCCAATATGGATAAGAGCCTCGTCCTTGCTCCTGAACTAGCTGATCTTGATACCGATATTGCCAACTTCGATAGTCGCTGTGGTCGCTTAAAAACGCTACTTGAGAGCAATAAATCGCTTAATGCTGAAAACCTTACTTATCAAAATCAGCTTAAACAATCGCAAGATAGTCTTGCTGCTCTTGAGCACTCAAAAATAGCAGACGAGGCAGTCAATGCCAAATCACGCGAGCAAGTATCACTACTTGAGCAGCAGCGCGCGGCACTGCTTGACACGCAATCGCTGGCAAGCATGCGCCGCGAACAAGAGCACAGCGCGCAAATCACGACGCAAATAGAACATATAGATTTTAAGGTACAAAAACTTGGCGAGATTGAGACGCAGAGTCATACGATTAAAGAGGCGCTACCGGGGCTTAATGCTGACGTGGCAGCGCTTGAGAAAGCTATTAAAGCGTGCGAATCTGCGCTTAAAGAGACAAAAAATAGGCGTAAAGACAAACAAACCGAGCTTTTTTTGCGTCAAAAAGTTGCCGCATTAGAAGAGCATATTAACGATCTAAAGGACAATCACCCCTGCCCGCTGTGCGGCGCACTTGAACACCCTTACGGTGAGCAGCATCCCCATCTGCAAAATGGCGAGTCAGAGGGCAAGCAACTACAAGCACACATTGCAAAATTAGATACTGACATCGACAATCGCGCGCGCGACTTATCTGGTCTGCATATTGAGCAGGCGACAAAAGCCAACATGCTCCAGCAGTACACCCAGCAATTGATGCCCCTGCAAAAGCAGTCTGCTGCTATTTTAGAGGATATCAAAGGTCTTATATCTACTATTTATAATTCAAACTACTCTGATGCTATCAATACGATCATTGAGCCTTTGAGTGATCTGCTTACGATAAGTGAGGATACTGTCACTCACAGTGCACCGCAAAACTTAAGCGTGGTTAAAGCAAAACTACTCAACCACAAAGAAAATATGCAAGTTGCGTTGACTGAGTACGAAGCGCTTACAGACACTCTTGATGAGCTAAACCAGTCGCTGCAAACGTTTGAGCAGCAAAAGCAACAACTAGTTCACAATATCAGCGAGATTGGCACGCTAATCAAAATCAACACCTTAAACATTGAGAGTATCAATCAAAACCTTAGCAGTAACTTTGTAGAATTACAGACAATCAGTGCACTGATTCGCGCTTTAATCGGTAAATACGCTGGCAAGTATAGCGCTATCATTAGTCAACACATAGATATTAGCACAGCAAACCTGCAACCCCTATTTGCTAGCATAGATCAGCAAACCGTACTTACCGATGTCGACTATAGTCAGTATATACAAGAGCTACGCCATCAGCGCAGCTGTTTAAAGACATTAAAGTTCGATTTCACGACCTTTAAAGACGCGCAGCAAACGCTGACAACAACATTGAGTCGCCTCAAAGCTCAGATAGACACGCAGCATATTCAGCTAGATAATGAGAATAAAGAGTTAAACCAGATAACAGTGCTAGTTGCAGACAGAACTGAACAGCTTGCCAAGCTTAAACAAGACAGACTTAAGATATTTTCAGACAAAGATTGTGATAGCGAGGAGCAACGACTCCGAAGTATCTTAGATACGGCTCGCACTCAGCAAACCGCCGCGCAGCGGCAGGCAGATAGCACGCAGCAAGTGCTTGCTCAAATGCAAACGCAGCAGCAGCAACTCGCAGCGCAGTTAAATATAGCGTCGACGACCCTTGATACTCAAGAGGCTGAGTTAAAATCAGTGCTTGTGGCCTCCGATTTTATAGATGAGTCAGATTTTGTTGCTGCACGCTTACCTATTAATGAGCGCAATCAGCTTAGCGCGCACCAGCAGCATATAGAGGCTACGCTTAAGCAAGCGCAAAATTTACTTACGCAAACCACGCAAGCGCTTGAGGATAAACGAGCCAATCCTTTGACCACTGATGATATAGATACGCTGACACATCAGCAGCAACAAGCGCTTGATAATAACAAGCACTTGATAGAAGCCATAGGCGCGATGAATCAGCAGCTCAAAGACAATGAGAATAAAAAACACAACCAACAGGCTCAGCTTGCGGCCATTAACGCGCAAAAAGACAACCTACAAGTATGGCAGCAACTGCACAAATTAATTGGCTCATCAGATGGCAAAAAGTACCGCACGTTTGCGCAAGGTCTCACCTTTGATATTATGGTCAGTCACGCCAACACTCAACTGCACAAGATGAGTGATCGCTACTTGCTGATTCGTGATGACAACAGTCCGCTTGAGCTGAACGTCATTGACAACTATCAAGGCGGCGAGACGCGCAGCACCAAAAACCTATCTGGCGGCGAAGGCTTTATTATCAGTCTCGCGCTCGCACTAGGACTGTCACAAATGGCCAGTCAAAACATCCGTGTCGATTCGTTATTTTTGGATGAAGGCTTTGGCACGCTTGACGAGGAATCATTAGATATTGCCCTTGATACGCTGACCAGCTTGCAGCAAGAAGGCAAACTCATCGGCGTTATCTCTCACGTTCAAGCACTAAAAGAGCGCATTTTGACGCAAATTCAGGTACAAAAACTCTCAGGCGGCTTTAGTCAAATCACAGGCCAAGGCTGTTATCGTATCGCTAGCTGAATGACGAGACGTATGTTATCGCACGAGTAGTCAAAGAGAGTAATAAAAAGCCCGCTATAGTTAGCGGGCTTTTTACAGATCAATACCTCAGTTATTTGGTAACTGTTACTTAGTAACTGTTATTTGGTGACCAAGCCACTCAGCTCACTCATAAGCACTGACAACGTGGATAAGCTAATAACACTGTCGTCATTCTTATCTAGTTTGTGCATCTCATTGGTCACAGCTTTTAGATGACTATCATGTCGCTCACGCCACTCGCTAAAGGCCTCTTTTGCATTGGGCTGCGACAATATCGCATCCATGAGCAAGCGCAGACTGCGAGAGAGCTCGTTGACGAGCGCATGACGAGCACGGCGATCCCAGTAGTCTTGCTGCGGCAAGGTGGCGACATTGTCTATCATCCAATCGAGCTGCAACACTTGATAAGCTTCAAAATACAGCGCGGCAATTTCATCGACAGGACGCTCGTACTGTTCGGCGAGCAATGCAGCATCAAGCGCATCGACATGATATGGCAGCATGGCAAATATCGCCGCATCACTATCGGACAACCCATCTTGCACTAGAGCATCAGTATCCTCTTGCAGGTACTGAGCAAACTGCTGCTTAATAAAGCCGCCCGCTTTGGTTAATTGCTCCACGCTATTCTCAAACCGGCTGATCATGTCAGCGACTTTTAGGTCTTGTCCAAAGGCATTGATAAACCACACCACGCCGCGCTCGAGCACATCGCGCAGGCGCAGCTCTAATTTGAGTAGTAATGTTGCATCTACCTGATTGTCTAAAGATTCAAGCATTTGCCAGATAGCTGGCACGTTAAAGACGTCACGGGCAATGGCATAAGCACGAATGATCGTAGCGAGCGATTGATCGGTCTCCTCATATAGACGGAATATCGCTTCTATGCCTAAGCGGTTGACAACGCTGTTGGTCAAATAAGTACTGATGATCTCGCGACTGAGCCTATGCTCTGTCATCTCATCGAAGAAACGCGCCGCCAGCTCATCTGGAAAATATTTGCGCAGCTCATTGATAAAGTATGGATCATCGGGCAAATCTGATAGCAGCAAGCTATCATAGACCCACATTTTGCCGTACGCCATAACCACTGCTAACTCAGGATTGGTCAGTCCTGTATCCACCTTTTGACGTTTTATAATGTCATCATCCGATGGCAAGTACTCAATAGCTCGATCTAATCGTCCTTCACCTTCTAACATCTGAATAAAGCGCTGGTGATCGCTTAGATTGGCGCTGGCACGAATATGACTAAGCTCAATCGCTTGCGGTTGCAGGTAGTTTTGGCGTAGTACCAGCTCGGCCACGGTATCGGTCATACTCTCTAACAGCTCATTGCGCTGCTTGAGGGTCATATCGCCCTGTTCAACGACTTTGCCAAGTAAGATTTTGATATTAACTTCATGATCTGAGCAGTTTACGCCGCCTGAGTTGTCAATGGCGTCGGTATAGATACGTCCGCCAGTTTGTGCGTACTCGATACGACCTTGCTGGGTAAAGCCTAAATTACCACCCTCGCCGACGATTGCCGCTCGTAGCTCATTACCGTTAATACGTACCGCATCATTGGCGCGATCGCCAACATCAGCGTGAGTCTCATTGACACTTTTGACATAGGTACCGATACCGCCATTCCATATCAGATCGACAGGCGATTTCATAAGCGCAGTGATCAGCTCATTAGGCGCTAAATTATCTTCCTCAATGTCAAAGAGCGCTTTCATCTCAGGGCTAATCGCAATACTTTTATCGGTACGCGAGAACACGCCGCCACCTTGGCTAATTAAAGATTTTTCATAGTCATCCCACGTCGAGCGCGGCATCTCAAATAATCTCTCGCGCTCTGCATAGGACTCGGCGGTGTCTGGGTTTGGATCGATAAAGATATGTAGATGGTTAAAGGCGGCAACCAGTTTGGTATGGGTGGATCTAAGCATACCATTACCAAAGACATCGCCGCTCATATCCCCAATACCAACGACGGTGAAGTCATCACGGTTTTGAATGTCCATACCGCGCATACGAAAGTGGCGCTTGACCGACTCCCAGCCGCCGCGTGCGGTAATGCCCATGGCTTTGTGATCATAGCCGACTGAACCACCTGAGGCAAAGGCATCATCTAACCAAAAGTTGTACTCGCTTGACAAGGCGTTAGCGATATCAGAGAAGCTGGCCGTGCCTTTATCAGCGGCAACGACCAAATATGGGTCGTCCTCATCATGACGCACGGTGTCAGCTGGCGGGACAATTTGTCCATCGACGATGTTGTCTGTGACATCGAGCATACCACGCAAAAAGGTTTGATAGCACGCCACCCCTTCAGCTTGAAAGGCTTCACGACCATCTGCCATGGTTTTTGTTTTGACAATGAACCCGCCTTTTGAGCCTACAGGTACGATAACCGCATTTTTGACCATTTGTGCTTTGACAAGGCCAAGTACCTCGGTACGAAAATCCTCCATACGATCAGACCAGCGCAAGCCGCCGCGCGCCACTTTGCCGCCACGCAGATGCACCGCTTCCACTCTTGGAGAGTAGACAAATATTTCAAACATAGGCTTAGGTTTGGGCAAGTTTGGAATATCAGCTGCCAAGAACTTAAAGGATAAGCGGTCTTTACGCTCGCCTTGCTCATTGGTTTGATAAAAATTAGTCCGCACCATAGCGTTGATTAGATCCAAATACCAACGCAAGATACGGTCTTCATCGAGACTATCGACATCGACCAAAGCGCTTGTCAATTGCTCTTGAATTTTTGCACTATTATTTTTGCGCTCGTCCTCAGAATGATTTGGATTCATCCGTGCATCGAACAGATTGATCAGATTTACACTGATATCACTGTTTTTGACGATAGTTTGCTGAATATAACTACTAGAGAAGGGTGCGCGGGCTTGACGCATATAACTGGACAAAGCGCGTAGTACCACGACATCATAGGTATCTAGCTCGGTCGTCAATACCAGCTCATTAAACGAATCACTCTCAACGCGCCCCGCCCAAATTTGCTTTAGGCTCTCTTCAAACTGTGTGCGTACCACGCGGATATCGACCGTATCCACATGCTCCAAGGTCAGCTCGTACTCTTGCATCCAGATGGGCTGCTGTGGCAAGTCAAACTCATAAGTTTGTGCTGAGATGACCGATACCCCAAAATTCTCCAGTATTGGCAATACTTTTGACAAAATCACTGGCTGATTACGACCATAGAGCTTAAGATGCAACTGATTGGCGGCGTCTCCTGTCGATTGATACAGATGCCAAATCATCGGCTGCTCATCATTGATACTTGCTAACCGCTTAGTATCCTCAACTGCGGTGCGCGTATCAAATCGCTCTTGGTAAGCGGCGGGTATATAGTCTAAAAATTGACGGTTTAAGGTATTCGCTTGCTGCTCGCCTACATTATCAAGCAGCGTTCTTTGATAGTCATCATGCCACGATTCCATGAGCGCGGTAAGTTTGGCCTCGAGATCATGTTTATCAACATTATTGACCTGCCCTGGCACGATACGCACATGAACGTGAACACGGGCGTGCTCAGATTCGTTGAATTCAGTGGTGAATCCAGAAGACGTACCGCCGTATGCGTCTTTTAACACCTCTTGCACTTTTATGCGCAGCTCAGTATTGAATTTATCACGCGGGATATAAACTAAGCAGGATACAAAGCGCTGGTAGGAGTCGATGCGGCTAAACAAGCGCAGGCTTTTTTTGTCCTGCAACTCTGCAATGCCTGAGACCATAGGATATAGCTCTTCTACGCTGGCTTGAAACAGATCATCGCGCGGCAAGGTGTTGATGACGTGCATCATTTTATGATACGCATGACCCCCGCGCGGTAGATTCGCCATCGCCATAATTTTACTGGCTTTTTCGCGTAGTAATGGGATTTGCTGAACGCTAAGTTGATAAGCTTGTGAGGTCAGTAGACCAACGAAGCGGTACTCACCAATTAATTTGCCTGCTTCATCGAACTTATGAATGCCTAAAAAATCCATATATACCGGGCGGTGAATGGGAGAGACGCGGCTAGACTTTGATAGCATTAACACCCGCGGCTCAGTTAACAAGGCTTTTAAGTTAGCGGGCAAGCTATTAAAACTCTCAGAAGGCGTATCCTCACTTGAACCCCGCAGCAGACCTAGGCCGCTATTACCAATGGCAAATAAATCTATATCTTTGCTACTGACGCTTTTCTCGTTTGCATCGCTTGTGACATCAATAGCCTGATTGCCCTCTAAGCGGTACTCACGAAACCCCAAAAATATAAAATGATCGTCTAATATCCAGTCCAAAAAGGCTTGCACCTCAGTCTCTGAATAATACACTTCTGGATGTGGTTTTTGGGTTAGATCATCTTTGATATCTTTTAGGCAGGCACGCATCTGTTTCCAGTCGCCGACGACGGTATCGAGCGTATCTACTTTATCTAACAGTAATTGGCGTAGCGCTGCCAGCTCATCGTTATTTTGATATGCGATCTCGCAATGAATGAGCGACATGTGCGATGTGGCACTCTCGTCAGCGTTTTCGATACGAGTAATGTCGCCTTTGTCATCACGCTCAACACTCATAATGGTGTTAAAGGTGCGGTGTACATCGATCCCTTGCGCCTCAAAGGTCATGAGTATAGTGTCGACCAAGAACGGACGATCATAAGCGACCATCTGAATGACGGTGTGTGAGTTATGAAAGTGCTGCTCCTCTGCCACAGGGTTTAAGATGACAAGTTGTGGCTTGGTACCATCGTATGATTTGAGCCGAGTAAAATGATGCAAAGCCATACCCGCAAGGTCGGCATCACTGATATCATTTGCAGTCTCTCGATGTAGCGACTGATAATAAGTATGAATAAAATGATCCAGTAGCGACTTATCAGTTTGCACGTAACTTGTGGCAATGTCGCTAATTTTATCGATACGCTCTTTTTTAATACTTAAAGAGTTGAGCATAGCATTGTCCTTTTTTATAGATGTTTATTTTAACTATTGAAGATGGCGCATTTTTTTATTTTATCTTTTTGGTACTTGGTCCTATTTATAGAGCTTAACGCATATACCCTTAAAGCTGGCGTATACAACATCATTTCATGAATCAGCTTATGGTTAATAACCTTTACTAATAAAAGAGAGTTGATTACTTCTCTTTACTAAAATTAGAGAACACTTGTACTAGTCTACGCTATTACGGGTAGTAAATTGAACCTATTAGACAAATTTTAGTTTTTAACTTTTGTATAGTTGATACATTTTAAAATAAATACAGTACTGCTGGTATTTATACTCCTTATGCGCTATGCGCTATGCGCTATGCGCTGTGCCTGATATAGGCTGTGCTCGCGCAGATTGAGGTGGCGTAAAACTAATATAAAATGTACATCTCCCAAAAACGTGCTCGTTTTACGTTAGATGGACTACATCCGCTACCTTTTTCTTTTTATTAGCCTATATTCACTTTGTCTGCTGGCAGGTGGATACTCATGGCAATCGACGACGATTATTTGTTAGAATGTGGCACAGTTATTATTCACACTCTCGGTAATTATTTATATTTATAAATGGCAGGCGTTGCAGATACTGTGACATCCAACAAGTCTTAAAAAACAAGGGCAACACTTATGATGAATATTTTGGTAATTGGTGGCGGTGGACGTGAACATGCTTTAGCTTGGCAATGCGCCAAAGACGAAAAGGTAAAAAATGTCTATATTGCGCCAGGCAATGCAGGTACTGCCCTTGAACCTAAGTGCCAAAATGTCGTCTTAGAAGATGAGCACAGCGGAGTTATTCGCTTTTGCCAAGATAATGCTATCGATATGGTCATCGTCGGACCCGAAGCGCCTTTGGTCACAGGTATCATTGATGCTTGCCAAGATGCAGGTATAAAAGCATGGGGACCGACGGCTTATTGTGCGCAATTAGAGGGCTCAAAGACGTTTGCCAAAGAATTTATGGCAGAGCACAATATCCCAACCGCTGCGTATCAAGGGTTTACAGATGCCCATGCGGCAAAAGCCTATGTTGATGAGCAAGGCGCGCCTATTGTCATAAAAGCCGATGGTTTGGCTGCGGGTAAAGGGGTTATCGTCGCCGAAACAGTCGCGCAGGCACACGCCGCTATCGACGATATGCTGGCAAGCAATAAGTTTGGGGACGCCGGTAGCCGCGTGGTCATCGAGCAGTTCTTAACGGGAGAAGAGGCCAGTTTTATTTGTATGATCGATGGCGATAATATTTTGCCTATGGCAACAAGCCAAGACCATAAGCGCGCTTTTGAAGGTGATACAGGACCGAATACTGGCGGCATGGGTGCTTACTCGCCTGCCCCTGTTGTGACCTCAGCGGTACATGACAAAGTAATGGCAAAAGTGATACAACCTGTCGTCGATGCTATGAAAGCGGCGGGTCATCCTTACACTGGGTTTTTGTATGCAGGCTTGATGATTAATGATGCAGGCGAGCCCTATGTTATCGAATTCAATTGTCGTTTTGGTGATCCAGAGACTCAGCCTATTTTGATGCGCCTGCAATCGTCGATGGTGGATTTGGTCGCACAAGGGCTAGCAGGTCAACTCCCCTCTCAAGCGAAGTGGGACAAGCGCCCAGCCCTAGGTATCGTTGTCGCTTCAAAAGGCTATCCTGAGTCCTCATCAAAGGGTGACGTGATCTCAGGATTGCCAGAGATTGACGGCAATAGCCGTGATGAGACAGTCAAGGTTTTTCATGCAGGGACTGCATTCTCTAATGATATAAATAACGCTGATGTCGATGGCAATGAAAAAGAGGTCGTCACCAGTGGTGGGCGCGTACTGTGCGTTACTGCTATCGCTGATAGTATACTTGGCGCGCAGCAAGCAGCACTAGCCGTCACAGGCGCGATTAGTTTTGATGGTGCGCAGTATCGCCGTGATATCGGTCACCATGCTATTGCGCGTGAGACGTTATAGTCTTTAGCTAATAATCTTTAGCCGACTCCTTTTTCTATCCGGCCTAGTCTATACTAGGCCATATTTTTGGCAGCGCGTAATGTGATACAATTTTTGTATGCACAGCGTCTAATTACCTTGTATTGTCATCCAAATACCCTCACATCATTACAAACCCAATGAATACTGATACTTATGGCAAATGATACGTCTAGACCTTCTGATAATAAACAGTCAATCGATAATCTAAAGACCTCTGGATTTGAGCGTCGGATGTCTATTGCCAAAACGTCTTTGAATATTGGTCGCCGCTGGGCGGGTAATAGTATGTCTGGAATGTTTTTGGATAAGCAAACGCGCGAAAAACGTAATCAGGCGTTTATGGAAGCGCAGGCCAATTATGTCGCAGCAGAGCTTGGCAAATTAAAAGGCTCAGTGGTCAAAATCGGTCAAATGTTAGCGCTGTATGGCGAGCATGTACTGCCGCCTGAGATTACTCGTGCGCTACAGACGCTAAATGACGATACTGCAACGCTAGCTTGGCCAAAGATAGAACAAACGCTGCGCCGCACTTTGGGTGAAAAGCTAAGTGAGCTTGATGTGGATACTACGCCTATTGGTACGGCATCTCTAGCACAAGTACATCGTGCAACTATTAAAGCGACGGGCGAGCAAGTTGTTTTGAAGATTCAATATCCAGGGGTGGCGGACGCCATTGATTCGGACTTGGCTTTATTTAAGCGCTTATTAAAGGTTAGTAACGCAGTGCCGCAAACACGCGCTTTGGATACTTGGTTTGAAGAGATTCGAGATTTGCTGCACCGTGAAGTTGATTACAACGTCGAGGCGGCGACCACTGAACGTTTTTATGGTCGCCTAAAAGATGATCCTCGCTATTCTGTGCCCAAGATTATCCGCGACTATTCAAGCCAGCGCTTGCTGTGCATGTCTTTTGAGTCAGGAGTATCGGTCACCTCAGATATATTACAAGCCCTACCTCATGAGCGCCGTAACGCTATTGGACAAGCGGCAATTGAGATTATGATGCAGGAGATATTTGTCTGGGGCGAGATGCAGACAGATCCAAATTTTGGTAATTATCTTGTGCGTATTAGCGACGATGTAAGTGAGCCTGACAAGTTAGTGTTATTAGACTTTGGCGCTATTCGTCAGTTCGATAATGAGCTTTTGGTTATTGCACACGCGCTTCTTCGTGCAGGTTATCATCATGATCATCAAGCGATGAAAGCTGCTATGACAGGGTATGAGTTCTTTGATACGATGAGCGATAAAGTGCGCTCTGATGTGGCCTCGCTGTTTTTACTCGCAACAGAGCCATTTAGCAATCCTAATGCCAATCCAGATATTCCTGTAGAATGTTTAGATGAGCACAACCGCTACATTTGGGCAAATAGTAGACTGCATTCTCGTATATCAGAAAAAGCTACACGAGCGATGCAATCTTTTGAGTTCAATCTGCCGCCAAAAGAGTTTATGTTCATCAGCCGTAAGTTTATTGGTGCATATACCTTTTTGACTGTGATCGATGCTCACACCAATCCTGATACTTTAGTTAGACCTTACTTGACGTAATTAGACCATCGGTATATTTTTTTATTGTCATATTAACGATGTACTTTTTGAATCGCCCTTTAGCGGCGATTTTTTAACTCAATTTTAACTGCTTAGGCTATTTTATATTTGTGATATCTTACTTAGACTAATTACTATAGTTCGATACCTACTGCATTTTATTCCAGGCATCAAAGCGTGTGTGATACCCCTCAGGTTTGATCATGACCAACTGCCAACATGACTCTGCACGCGCCAAATACTTCACTTCAAAATGCGTACGCCGACTGTCAGCTGCTACCTGATAACGTTTTGTTGGTAATTGCCAAACCTTAATAGCTTGCTGCTCAGCATTGACCATATAAGACTCTATATTGGTGGCTAAAACGATCTCGCCGCCTACTCTCAACCTTGATAATAAAAACTCAAAAAAAGGCATGTTTAGCCATTGCTGGTTTGGATTATGCTGCTCAGGATTGGGGTATAAAATATAAATTTTATCAATACTATCAGGTGCGACTCCATGAACAGTCCAAGCAATCGCGTCGGCATGTATCAGGGATAAATTATCTAAATGTTGCGCCGACGCCAACTTAGCAAAGGCTGCAAATTTATTGCGAGTACGCTCAATGGCAATAAGATGAGTACTGGGATTGTCTTTTGCAAAACTAAGCGCGTGCATGCCCTTCCCTGCACCAATCTCTAGCACTAGGTGTTCATAATGTTTAGTAATGGCGGGCATCTCAAAATCACGTGGCGCTGATAGCTTATCTGGTTGAAAGGCTCTATCTTTTACATGTGATAATTTTTTTTCTTTAATAGTCATTTTTACTCAATTTATTTATAATTACTTAGGCTATTTTTAGCACTTGATGCGTGAATGCCAGTCTGTATTTGTCTTTTAATTCGTGCATGCTATTATAGCGACTCTTATTCATAGATAACACTACGACATCTATTATGACTGAATCTAATGCAAACACTGTCCCAAAAACTTACCCCTGTCCGCGCTGCGGTAAGCAAACTGCTTGGCAAGGTAACTCGTCTAAGCCTTTTTGTAGCGAGCGCTGTAAGCTGATTGACTTAGGCGCTTGGGCAAGCGAGGAATATACCCTACCCGCTGAGTCAACGCCTTTTTCTGACGAGTTATAGGCGCTAAAATAACAACTCATTGTATGCATAGTACCCCTTATTACTGTATGAGCTGATTTGCCTACTTTTAGAGCACCAATACTACTTTTAGCTCCAATACCAAATTACATCTTCTTTATACCCTATCCAAAGGACTTTTTATGTCAGCGACTTATCTGATGCCTACTTATACCCGTCAGCCTGTCAGTTTTACTCGCGGATCGGGCAGCTGGCTCTACACTCAAGATGAGACGCCGTATCTTGATGCGCTTACAGGTATTGCAGTATGTGGTCTTGGGCATTGTCATCCACAAATCACCCAGGCTATCTCTGAGCAAGCAGCAACTTTGATTCATACGAGTAATTTATTCGGTATCGACTGGCAGGAGCGCGCAGGCGAAGCGCTATGTATGGCGGCGCAAATGGACAGCGTCTTCTTTGCCAATAGCGGCGCGGAAGCTAACGAAGCGGCGCTTAAAATGGCGCGCTTACATGCCCATCAGCAAGGCTTTAAGCACCCCAAAGTTATCGTCATGGAACAATCATTTCATGGGCGTACCTTGTTGTCCGTATCGGCAACTGCCAATCCAAAAGCGCGTGAAGGGTTTTATACTTTGGATGAGGACTTTGTCCGTGTGCCTTTTGGTGATATCGGCGCAGTCCAGCAAGCTGCGCAAGAGCATGAGGATATCTGCGCTATCTTCGTTGAGCCTATTCAGGGCGAAGGTGGTCTTAATACTGCGGCGAATGGTTTTAGCTATTTGGAGGAGCTACAGGCTGAATGTGACGCTCATAACTGGCTATTTATGCTTGATGAGGTACAAACGGGCAATGGACGTACGGGCAAATATTTTGCTTATCAGCATAGCAATGCACGCCCTGATGTATTAACTACGGCTAAAGGCTTAGGCAATGGCTTTCCTGTAGGCGCTTGTATGGTACGAGGACGCGCAAAAGACTTGTTTGGCGCAGGTAGTCATGGCTCAACCTATGGCGGCACACCACTTGCTAGCCGCGTGGTACATACCGTGTATGACATCCTTGCTAATAGCGATATTATGACTAATGCAGTCGTTGAAGGCCAGTTCATACGTGACAATATGGTGGACGCTTTGTCACAATATGGCGTTAGTGCTCGCGGCGCTGGTACCATGATCGGTATTGTCTTGCCTGAGACGATGGACTGTAGCCAACTGGTTGATCGCGCCCGCGTGGAGCAAAAACTTATCATCAACGTCACAGGCTCTCATGTCATTCGTCTCTTGCCAACGTTGAACATCAGCCGTGATGAGAGTGAGCAAGTCGTTGAGCGTTTACTGACGATGCTAAAGCCTATGTTTTGATAAAAAACAAAAAACCTCTAAATATTTTAGAGGTTTTTTTATTGCTGATATTACCTCATTAATTTTAATTGGCATTAAAGTACTTTTTGAGCACTTCAAGACTACGGGTAATCTTAGCAGGTTGCTGCTCATGATTGAGCGTTACTGCATATAGTACAAAGCTTGGTAGCTGATAGCCTGTAAGCACCTCAACCAAATTACCGCTTTCAAGCTCACGCTTGATGTCCATCTCCATAATTCTGATTAAGCCATGACCTTCTTTAGCCAAAGTCATCGCCATAAAGACGTTATTGGTATGGATACGCGAGTTCATCTTCATACGGGTCTTTTTACCCGTTTCTGTATGAACCAGTTCAACGTGATTGGCATCTTTCATAATATCGATGACGATCATTTGATGATCCGCTAAATCCTTTGGACTCTCAATCTTTTTGTGTTGTCTAAGATACTGCGGCGAAGCCACTAGCATTTGACGCACATCTGATAGCGGATGATTGCATAGCGTTGAGTCATTGATATTAGGGCTCATACGAATAGCGATATCAATGCGCTCATCAATCATATCAACGTAGTGATTGTCTGCAAGGTAGGTGATACTCAAATCATCATGCGCTGCCATCCAAGTCGATAGCGCTGGCAGTATATGATGTACACCCAATTCAGGCGTTGTGGCAATACGTAGGCTACCAGCAAGTTCATCGCGCAATTGATTGACTTTTATGCGGCCTTGTTCAGCGGCACTGACCATGTCTTTGGCCGACTCATAAAAGCTCTCGCCAGCTTCTGTTAAGCTAAGCTTACGAGTTGATCGATGAAGTAATACTACGCCAAGCTCATTTTCTAATGAGCGTATTTGCTGACTGACCGCACTCGTTGTAATCCCAAGCTCGCGGGCTGAGCCACTAAAAGAGCCGTGTCCGACAACGCTTGCGAACACAGCCATACCACGTAAATTGTCTAACATATTCTCACCTAAGCTAGGTTTTAGTTTTTAATATAACTTAACTAGTATAGCCGATATTAATTAGCAGTACATAATATAAATCTAACCCAAAGGTCAAAAACTGCTTTTAAATCACAAAATAACGGTATCAAAATCAAAACAATAGCTAATTATTATTAAATTTTGAGAATAATACTGACACATCACTGCCTATCAATAAATATCAGAAATGATAATTTTTAATATAACTGAACCTTGCCCATTTTGCCTTGTCCTTGCTCGGTCAGATACTGCATCACAGGAGTGCTTAGTAGTTTAGATTCAGCAACTTCAAGTGCCTGTACCATTCTTTGCGCGCGGCGACGCTCTGGCGTCTTATGCTGAGACTCCATGATACTACTATCAATCTGTAAGCTGATCTCTGTATTGACAAACTGCTCTTGCAACTTTGCTGCCATTTGCTGAAAGATGGTTTGAAGATGCGTACTGTTAACCCCGGTAATAAACGACGCTTTACCATCGCACATGCCAGTCATGACGCCTTGACGTGCAAGCGCTAGCTCATCTTGCGCTAATACATTTGATTCGCGCGCCGTCTGCAGCCAATAGTCCCATTTGTCCGCTGTCCATTCTCCGGTCAAGTCCTGCGGAGCACAGCGCAATAGCTCGCGGGGATCATCGATGCTAGCCAACTGAGAATCATTACGCATCGGCTCAGCAATCGGCTCAGCAATCGGCTCAGCAATCGGCTCAGCAATCGGCTCAGCAATCGGCTCAGCAATCGGCTCAGCAATCGGCTCAGCAATCGGCTCAGCAATCGGCTCAGCAATCGGCTCAGCAATCGGCTCAGCAATCGGCTCAGCAATCGG
>NZ_JBQQFC010000032.1:0-16233 GCF_052258445.1 Psychrobacter sp. T6-1 | reverse complement strand
TTCAATTGAGACATTATCTGCTATGATAGGCGGATTTTATTATCGCCACTTTTTGGGTTTTGGATACTTGTATGCGCCTGTCTACCACTGATTTACAAAAACGTCTGAATCCAGTCAAGACTAAAGGGTTGCCGCTACCAGTAGTGCTTATCCTTGCTTGGCTGGCGGGCGCTATGTTTACCTTAGCGCTTGCGCCTTATGGCATCTGGCCACTCGCTGTGGTATCGCCTGCGATTTTGTATGCGTTACTTATGCCGCAGATGAGTGGTCGCCGCGCTTTTATCATCGGCGAAGCGTATGGGATGGGACTGTGGTGCGTGGGAGCGTTTTGGCTATATACCTCTATCCATGTCTATGGCAACACGCCTATGTGGCTTGCGCTAATATTGATTGCGATTATGGGCCTTGGGATGGGGCTTTTTCATGGGTTCTTAGCGCTGATATTTAACCGATTTGTCGGTCGCCAGCCGTTTTCCTTTGCCGCGCTTTGGATATTACAAGAGTGGCTAAAAACGTGGCTGTTTACTGGTTTTCCTTGGTTATTTGTTGGGTACGCTTTTACCGAGCAGTATTGGCTCTCATCCTTAGCGCCTGTTGGCGGCGTATTTACCGTATCCTTTGTCGCTGTATTACTGGCAGCGAGTATGGTTGAGCTACTGCGTCGCCGCGGTGGTTATATGGTCGCATCGATAGCGCTCTTAATCATTAGTACTTCGCTGTGGCTGATCAATCCGCAGTGGACTAAGCCTAAGGGCACTCCTGATCTATCAGTGTCCTTGATTCAGGGCAATATTCCGCAAGACCTAAAGTGGCTCACTGAGTTTCAGGTAGAGACGCTCAAAATCTATGCGACATTGACGCGCAGCGAGTGGGGACGCGACATTGTTTTGTGGCCTGAGTCCTCCATTCCTATGTTTCAAACAGAAGCGGTGCCCTTTATCAATGAGATGGTCAAGATGGCCAATGAGACCGATACCACTTGGGTTACTGGTATCCCTTACAAAGATGAAGCGGCGTTTGATCCTGCTACGGACGAATACGCCCCCTTTTATAACAGCGTCATTGCATTGGGTAGTGAAGCTGAGGGCATGTACAAAAAGCAGCGCCTAGTGCCGTTTGGCGAGTACATCCCGTTTGAGGGTATGCTCGATATCCTGCCCGATCTGGCAGGTAGCCAAGATATTTTGAGCTATAGCGAGGGTAGCGATCAGCAGGCACCGCTACGCGTACGCGGTCATAATTTAGGCGCCGCTGTGTGTTACGAAGTCGCTTATCCTGATACCACGCGCAAAAATGCTATCGGCACTGACTTTTTATTGACCATTTCTAACGACGCTTGGTTTGGTACCTCAGCAGGACCCTTGCAGCATCTGCAAATGGTGCAGATGCGTGCACTTGAGAATGGACGCTGGTTTATGCGAGCGACCAATACAGGGGTGACGGCTATTATCGATCATAAAGGCCGTATTGTAGAGCGCGCGCCGCAGTTTGAGCGCACCGTATTACGCGGTGATATTCAAGCGCGAGTCGGCAACACGCCGTTTATGCGTTTCGGTCATTATCCTATTTTGATTATTATCGCTATATTACTGTTACTGAGCTACGTAGGCCGTCGCAGCAGTACTCGCACTCAAGCACAACACCCTAGCAAGAGATAACAAGGGTTAGCTTATTACTGCCAAAGACAGTTGCGGGCTAAATTTTTACGAATAAGTCCTTTAAATAGGTAAGGGTTTTCACAAATCGGTAAAAATTGCGATATAATAGGTCAAATTTAAAATATTTTTTGTCCAAGGTGGATAAGGTATGTCAGAAGATATCATCAACAACAATCCAAAAAAAGAGTTCATGTTCGCCCTAGTTGGCGTAGGTATGTTCTTAGCTATCGTTTTACTTATTGGTATATCTGCCTTTTTGCGTCCAGCAGGTGAGCATATCACTGCCGAGGCGACTGAGGAATCGGTTGCGGCTGAAAACGCAGAAGCTATCGTTGCTGAAGATACGGCTGAGCCTGCGGCTACTGATGGCGCAGAAGATACAGATTTGGGCGCTGGAGAATCAGCGGCACTAGAGGATCAAACAATAGGCGCTGCAACAGTGACACCAGATCCAAGTACGGGTGACTCTATCGTTGCAACTCAAGCAGCTGAGGCCACAGCAGACGGCGTTGTTAATCAAGAAGCCGTCGCCGAAACTGACTTGGTCGGACCTTCTGATCAAGTCGCAGGTACGGTTAATCCACCAGTAGCTGCGCAATAGGTTTTTGAGTCAAAAGTATCATTTAGACGTTGTTTCTAAGCCTTAGCACCATAAAAACTCGCCTTCATATTATGATGGCGAGTTTTTTGTTGTCTCGTTTTATAATAAAGAGTGCTTACAAATAATCAGTGTTTATAAATAGGCGCTCATCCCCAGATAAGCACTATAGCCAGATAATCATTATAAACAGATACTATCGCTATCTCATTATGACAATGTTACTAATAAAAAAGAGGTTCTATGTCCACTCAAGCCCTAACATCCAAAGCCAGTATTCAGCAGCGTATTAGCGAAGTACAAGCTACTCTTAAAGCGCAAGATCTCTCTGCGCTTATCGTCCCAACCGCTGATCCGCATTTATCTGAGTACTTGCCTGAGTATTGGCAGGCACGCGTATGGCTATCAGGGTTTACAGGCTCCTCTGGTACATTGGTCGTGACCGCTGATTTTGCAGGCCTGTGGACAGACAGTCGTTATTGGGTACATGCCGCGAGCGAGCTTGCAGATACAGGTATTGAGTTAAAAAAGCTGGCTTTGGGTGAGCCTAATCATGTTGAATGGTTAGCCGATCAGTTGCAAGATGGCGATAGCGTGACAGTTGATGGCAGCGTGCTCTCTATCAGCGAGCAGGATAAACTATTGGACGCTTTTGCTGGTCAAGACATCACTTTAATCACTGATCGAGATGTCCTTAGTCAAGTGTGGACAGATCGTCCTACGCTACCTACAGCTCAGCTATATCAGCATGAGGCGCCGTTTGTCTCGCAGTCTGCGGCGTCGAAAATAGCAGCCATTCGCGCAGGCATGACAGATGCAGGCGCGACTCATCATCTGCTATCTAGCCTAGATGATATTGCTTGGCTCACTAACTTACGCGGCTCTGATGTCGACTACAATCCTGTCTTTTTATCACATATGCTCATCAGCGCAGACAAAGCAACGTTGTTTGTTGATACTCATAAAGTCAGCAGTGATATTGAACATTCTCTCAAAGAGAGCGGTATTGCCTTAGCAGATTACAAGGATATCAAAGATGCACTAGGACAATTGACCCCTGATGATTTGCTGCTACTAGACCCAAGTAAAGTTGCAGTCGGCACCTTATCTAAGATTGTTGATAACGTGGGCTTCATTGAACAAATAGCACCGAGCACTATGCTCAAATCCATTAAATCTGAGGCTGATATCGAGCATATCCGCGAAGCTATGCGTCAAGATGGCGCGGCGCTTTGTACGTTCTTTAGCGACTTTGAAGCGCGACTAGATAAAGGTGAGCGTTTGAGCGAATTGGACGTTGATCGTATGCTCATTGAGGTGCGCAGTCAGCAGCCAAATTACGTCTCACCGAGCTTTCCGACGATTGCAGGCTTTAATGAAAATGGCGCTTTGCCGCATTACCGCGCTACACCAGAGAGTTTTAGCTATTTGGAAGGCGAGGGTGGCTTGCTACTTATCGATTCAGGTGCTCAATATCAAAACGGCACTACCGATATCACCCGTGTCGTCGGCATTGGCGCTGTCACTAGTGCACATAAACGCGACTTTACGCTAGTGCTCAAATCGCATATTGCGCTTGCGCGTGCAAAATTCCCTGAAGGCATCAGCTCGCCTGCTATCGATGCGATTTGCCGTGCGCCATTATGGCAAGCGCAAATGGACTACGGCCACGGTACAGGACACGGCGTAGGTTATTTTTTGAATGTGCACGAGGGCCCGCAAGGCATCTCTTATAACGCCAGTAATACCAAAGAGCGGGCGATGCGGACAGGAATGATCACTAGTAACGAGCCAGGATTGTACCGTGAGGGCAAATGGGGTATTCGTATTGAAAATTTAGTAGTCAATATGCCAGTATCTGAGCCCAGCGAGTTCGGTCAGTTTTTGCAGTTTGAGACAGTAACCTATTGTCCAATAGATACGCGTTTAATTGACGAGTCACTGCTGGATCGAGTAGAAATCGATTGGTTAAATGACTATCACAGTCAAGTCTACAATGAGCTACAAGATCGTATTGAGGGAGCAGCTTTAGAGTGGCTTACCCAGCGTACGCAAGCTATTTAACCTTTAGATTTATCAAAAAAGGCGCTGTCGTTTAGATGACAGCGCCTTTTTATTACTAGTAGTCTAAGTAGTATTTAGATTATTCTTTATTATCTGTATCACTAAGAGGTGCTTTGTCTGGAATAGTTCCATCATTTTGCGTATTTGCTTGATCGGCGCTAGACAAGCGCTGGGTCACCTCAGCTCGCATCCAAGATTTAAGATTCTCAGAGATTTGCATCATTTGCTCGCTAACATAGTCGTCAATACTCGTTTCAAGCTCACGAATCAGGCTTTCGTGATCAGCATTTAGTTTACTGTCATTTAAAGACAAATGAATAGCGGTATGCGTGCGCGCATTTTGGGTTATTGCGCTTATGCTGTTGTCATTCGTCGCTATATTCTGACCATCTGAAACGTTTGTTTTTCTATCGGCGTCACTAATATCAGTATTAACATCAATATTAGCATCGGTACCCGCGGTGTCATTGTCTATCGTGTCTTCAACTATAGATTCACGCGCCCTAGCCTCTTGCTTGTCTGCCTCTTCTTGTCGTTTGCGCTTGTTGTCCGCTTCTTTTGCCTTCAAAGCTTTTTCTTCTTCTTGCGCTTTTTTAGCCTCTATCTCTTCTTGTTCTTTTAAACGTAAGGCATCGGCAGCTTGCTTATCGGCAATGGCTTTAGCGATGGCTTGTTCTGCATGATGATTTTCGTATAATTCATCAAGATGGGCGTCCAAATCATGCGTGTCAAAGACAAAGTCTTCAAATGAAGTCTCAGGCTGGAGTAGGGTTGTGATATCAGTGAGCTCTTGAATAATAGCTGCGCGTATCAGCTCAGGCGCATATGTCCAGCGCTGGTAGAATTGTTGAGAGAATGAATAGCTTGACATGATATCTTCCATAAAGTGCTAAAAATTACCCCTTATCATACGCAAGTCGGATAAGGGGCTGCAAGAGGACAAACGTAGTAATCTAACGCGAGCATTGCGCTAAGACAAATCAAGCACCAATCTAAGCGTTTAAATCAGGTCCAACGCGCAAAGAGTAAAGAGCCGTTAGTACCACCAAAGCCAAAGCTATTGGACACCGCATACTTTAGATTATCGACTTTGCGTGAGGTATTGGCCACATAATCTAAATTACAGTTATCCTCGATATCATCTAAATTAATCGTTGGTGGAATGTGCTGATGCTGTAGAGCTAAGACGGTAAATATTGCCTCGATACCGCCTGCTGCACCTAGCAAGTGACCGGTCATGGATTTGGTTGAGCTGACGAGTATGCTATCTGTGATATCGGCAAATACTGTCTCAATCGCTAATGATTCTGCAACATCACCTGCAGGAGTACTGGTACCGTGAGCATTGACATAACCCACAGCGGACGGCTCGATGCCAGCGTCGTTGAGCGCATTTTGCATGGCTCGAGCAGCGCCACTACCGTCTTCGGGAGGCGCGGTAATGTGACTGGCATCATCACTCATACCGAAACCGACCAGTTCTGCTAAAATATTGGCGCCGCGCGCTTTGGCGTGAGCAAGGCTTTCGAGCACCATGACGCCTGCGCCGTCCCCTAAGACAAACCCGTCACGCCCCTTATCAAACGGACGCGAAGCCTTTGTTGGCTCGTCGTTGCGCGTAGAGAGCGCATGCATTGCGCCGAACCCTGCGATACCTAATGGACTTGAGCCTTTTTCGCTCCCGCCTGCCAGCATGACGTCGGCATCGCCATGAGCTATGAGTCGTGCGGCCAATCCGATAGCGTGCGTCGCTGTCGTACAGGCGGTGGATGTCGCTAAGTTTGGACCTTTTAAGGTATGTTTGATAGCCACAAGACCTGCTGCCATATTGACGATAGAGCCTGGAATAATAAAGGGCGAGACCTTTTTTGCGCCTTTATCTCGTAGCATATCGCGGCTGTTTTCAATAGTTTGAATACCGCCAATACCTGAACCCAAAATCACTCCAAAGCGCTCTTGATCGACATCTTTGACCGGGCTGTCAGCAGCGCTTATCTCATCGATGTAGCCTGCATTGTGTAGTGCCATAGAAGTGGCCGCTACCGCATAATGCATAAACTCATCGTAGCGGCGTGCGTCTTTAGGATTCATGTAGTGCTTGGCGTCAAAGTCTTTAACCGTACCAGCGATTTGCGCGCGGTACTCTTCAGGGTCAAAATGGGTGATAGGCGTAATACCACTCTCACCATTTAGCAGTCTTGTCCAAGTGCTCTCAACGTCTAGTCCTAAAGGTGTTATCGCACCCATACCCGTTACAACGACGCGCATCTCATCAGAGCGTTCATGATGCGCAGCTTTACGGCGTTTTTGGTAGGTGGATTGATCTTGATTCGAGGTGGCTTGGCTCATATATATCGTCCTATACTTGCAGTTTAAAAATGGGTTTTGTACAGCGCACATGTGTGTTGCTGTACTGAGCGCTTGTCTTCCCTGACTGTAGGGCGCTCATCGATCGTATTGTTCATAAATTATAGCAACTATTATAAAACACATCAGTTTACGCGTGTAAACTTAAATAAGACGAGCCAGTTCGCCATGCAAAATTAATGTGGATAACCTTTTAAAAAGTGTTTAAATTTTTTATTCACAATGAGATCTAGTCTACTCTAAGCAAAACACACCTGACCTAATACCACGCTTTTATTAGCACCTGTTACCGCAGGCAGATTGCCCGTCTCACCCATTAACGTTTGACGCGCAAGCCAAGCAAAGGCCACAGCTTCAACCCAAGTTGGCGCAAGACCTAGAACCTCAGTCGTCTGCACACTAGTATGCGGCAAATGCGCTTGCAACCTCGTTATCAGATAACTATTTAGCGCACCGCCGCCGCAGACATACACAATGCTGTCATCATGAGATTGGATAAATTGATTGATCTGGTCGCTAGCACTCATAGCAGTCAGCTCGGTCAAAGTTGCTTGCACATCAGCGGATGAGTAGCGAATATGAGCCGATGCTTGATCGAATTTTTGTAGCTCATCTTGTAGCCATTCTAGATTAAAGTCCTCGCGCCCTGTGCTTTTAGGATAAGTTTTTGCAAAAAATGGATGCTCTATCAGCTGATTAAGTAGCGGCTCAACAACTTGCCCAGACTGCGCCCAAGCGCCATCGGCATCGTAGTCCCGACCAGTATGAAGCGCGGTCCAAGCGTCCATCAATACATTAGCAGGACCAGTATCATAGCCAGTCACCTTATCTGAGCCAGCAGGCAAGACGGTGATATTAGCAATACCGCCTAAATTTAGCAGGATACGCGTCGTGTGTGCATCTGAGAATAGAGCATGATGAAAGGCAGGTACTAGCGGCGCACCTTGCCCGCCAACTGCCATATCGCGGCGGCGAAAATCACTGACCACGCTGATACCTGTGCGCTCAGCGATAATATTGGCGTCAAGTAATTGCAACGTATAGCCCATCTGCGGGCGATGACGTACCGTTTGCCCATGACAGCCAATAGCTAGCACGGACTCTGCCTCGATATTGGCTCGTTGCAACAAGGTATTGACCGCATCACTTGCAAACTCGCCATATGCTTTGCTGGCCCAGCCAAACCAGTCTAATTCGCTATTGGGCTCGCTCTCTACTGGCGTTAAGGCTTGCACGCCATTAGGCTGACACAAGGCAAGCAGCACTTCTCGCAGACGCGGCGGGAAGTCTCGGCTATAGCTTGCCAATAATTGCATAGGTGCGGCGCTAGAGTCCGCCGTGAACTGACACAGTACCGCGTCCATACCGTCCAAACTCGTCCCTGACATCATGCCGATATATAGACCATCATTGAAGTTCTCGAACAGGGTTTGCTCTAGGGTATCGACAAGCGACATATCCTCGCCATCGCTTAGATCTACGTTGGAGTTTTGATTATCAATAACAGACACAGGCTTACTCATGGCAATTTACCTCAAAAAACGCTAGTATATCTCTCAAATTCTACCATCTTTTACAGGCTACAAGATTCTAATTGGCCCAAACGCGTAAGCCTTTTCATAATGACAATAAAGAGATTCTCATGACCACTCAAACCCATACCTTAGAAGACCAACTTGCCCTAATTGAACGCGGTACGCAAGAGGTGTTATCTAGAGACGATTTAATCGCTAAACTTAAGCTAGATCGTCCGCTACGTATCAAGGCAGGCTTTGATCCTACCGCGCCTGATTTGCATTTAGGTCATACGGTACTTATCAATAAGCTCAAGCATTTTCAAGATTTGGGCCATGAGATTTATTTTTTGATAGGCGATTACACTGCCAAGATTGGCGATCCTTCGGGCAAAAACAGCACGCGTCCGCCATTGACCGACGAGCAAATCAAAGTCAATGCTGAGACGTACGCTGAGCAAGTGTTTAAGATTTTGGATAAAGATAAAACCAAGATCGTATTCAACTCCGAATGGTTCAAAGATATGTCAGCGGGCGATATGATTCAACTCTCAAGCCAGCTGACGGTTTCGCGCATGCTAGAGCGTGATGACTTCTCCAAACGCTACGCGGCGCAAACGCCTATTGCCATTCACGAGTTTCTCTATCCCTTAGTGCAAGGTTATGACTCTATCGCGCTTGAGGCGGACGTTGAGCTTGGCGGTACCGATCAAACCTTTAATATTTTGATGGGACGCACCCTCCAAGGTCGTTATGGTCAAGAGCCACAAGTTTGTATTACTGTGCCAATCTTAGAAGGGCTAGACGGCGTCAATAAAATGTCTAAATCCTTGAACAATTACGTCGGTATTTATGATGCGCCAGGCACCATGTACCAAAAGCTTTTATCCATGCCAGATACGCTTATCCGTCGCTACTTTGAGTTTTTGAGCTTTAAGCCGATGGATGAAATTGAAAGCTTGATGGCGGAGATGGATAACGGTCGTAATCCGCAAGAGATCAAACGCATTTTAGCCGAAGAGTTAATCGAGCGCTTCCACGATAGCGACGCCGCTGCTAATGCGCACAAATCTGCTGGTAACGTCTTAGCCGATGGCGAATTGCCTGTCGATCTGCCAGAAGTTACATTGGACTTAGAAGGTGCGGATGCGCTATTTATCACTCAAATCCTAAACCAAGCACAGCTTGCCAAAAACAACTCAGCAGCCAAAGATATGGTCAAACGCGGCGCGGTAAAAGTCGATGGCGAAGTGGTTGATGCTGGGTTTAGCTTAACCTCAGGGCAAACGGTAGTCATTCAGGCAGGTAAAAAGGCATATGCTAAGGTGACGGTGGGATAAAGCGCGTAGGATTAATAAGGTAAATAAAAAAAAGGCAAGAGGCATGAAGCAAAAATATCAATCCATACCCCAAGGCATCTACCGCCACTACAAAGGCAATCTGTATCAAGTCTTGCATACCGCGCAGCATTCTGAAACCGAGGAGTCGCTAGTAGTTTATCGTTGTCTCTACGGCGAGTATGGCATGTGGGTACGACCGCTTGCGATGTTTGCTGAGACGGTTATGATAGATGACAAAGAAGTACCACGCTTTGAGCTGATTAAAACTCTAGCGGATTGATGATTAAAATACCTTTTTAACATCCCAAAAAAAGCGACCCTATAAAGGTCGCTTTTCTTCTTTGAGTGAAAGTATGACGTCAATTAGCTACCTAAAAACTTAATAAGCGCTTCGTTAAACTCTTTAGCATGCGTGACATTAATGCCATGTGGGCCACCTTCAATGATATGCAATTGACTATCAGCGATCATCTCATGCGAGCGCTCACCACTGACTTCAAAGGGTACGATTTGGTCGGCATCACCATGGATCACTAAAGTGGGTACATCGAATTTCTTTAAATCATCACGAAAGTCAGTGTACGCAAAGGATTTAACACAGTCATAAGTGGCTTTAGCAGACGCGTATGACGCGATATCGCGGTTATACAAGCGCATGGGCTTACTGACCAACAGTTTGCCGTCTTTTGGCGTAAAAAAGTTCTTAGTGAAGTCATTTAAAAAGGCAATACGGTCGCCGCTGACCCCATCCAAAAACTCTTGTACATCCGCCTCTTCTAAGCCGCCATCAGGATTATCATCTGCCTTGAATAAATAAGGCGGCACTGCTGAGGCCAGCACGGCTTTACTCACACGCTCAGAGCCATAGTTGCCAAGGTAGCGCGCTACTTCACCACCGCCCATAGAGAATCCAACGATAGTAGCATCTTGCAAATCAAGCTCATCCATCAGTGCCTTTAAATCTTGAGCTAAGGTGTCGTAGTCATAGGCTTCCCAAGGCTGGGAGGATCGACCAAAGCCGCGTCTATCATAAGTGATGACTTGATATCCAGCTTCGACTAAAGCCATAAGCTGTGACTCCCACGCGCGTCCACTTAGCGGCCAGCCATGAATGAGTACCACAGGTTTGCCGCTGCCTTGAACTTCGTAATATAGATTAACAGGTTGATTGTCTTGAGTATCGACTTTTATATAGGGCATATTCATATCCTTTTGAATGATTATTTTTTTGGTGGCGTTATTTATGATTATCTTTTTATAAGACATCACAGTGGTACGCCAACTCTTAAGTATAAGAGCTGGTTATGTTATTTGCTGTGAGAGGTTGTGATAAATATAGTGTGGTTGTGTGAGCAGGGGTCGTCTCTAAAAATCATTTTAAAAGAATGCTTTAAGCACTTTATAAAACCTAACGGGCTCATCAAGTGGTACGGCATGACCTGAGTGCGGTAAAACGATTTCAGTGGCATTGGGCAGCATCTGCGTCACCTTTTGTTGCCACTTAGGATCGTAGAGCTTTGAGCGTCCGCCAATCAGATTGACGACAGGAATAGTCACTTTTTCTAACGCTCCGCGAAAGTCATAGGGCAGCTCCAAATAAGCTTGCAAGCATTGTCTTTTATGATTCCAGATACTATGCTCATAAAGCGCAAGCTTAGGATCGTTTTTGTAGGTTGTCGCTTGCACAAACGCTTTTGAGCGTGTGCGATTAACTGACAGGAGTGAAAACAACCGCTCGACATCGGTAGCATGGCGTTTGAGGGCAAAGGGTAGATGCGTAAAGCTGCCACTATCGGCATAAGGCAAGGTTTTGTCGATGACCTCTTGAAAGATATCGAACACTTCTTGCTGGCGCGTACCAAATAGGCCGCCTTGCCAGTCGGGCTGATTATGAATAGCAGGGTTTTGATCGATATTCAAAAATTGGCTAACTCTATCCACGCCAAAACGTTCGAAATAGGCCCACATGACCTGCGCGCCCATAGAGATTGCCGCAATAGGCAGAGACTCTACTTCTCTGAGCGTACAGATATGCTCAACCATATCATTCATATCCTCAGCGTATTGACGGATAAAATCAAACTGAGTCAAAGCAATCTCTTTGGCCTCACCAAAGCCTCTAAAGTGCGGCAAATAAAAGGTGTGTTTGCCAAGGAGCGGCGTTATAAACGGCAAAAACTCACGCGCATCCATACCATAGGCGTGCAGCAGTAATACAGCTGGCCCTTTTCCAATTACTGAAACAGGTAGCCGCGTGCCGTCAGCTGCTGTGATATTTATGGTCTGTAACTGATATGGCGTGAGCAAGTTTTTTATCATAGCGTGTTTTATAGTTTCCTAAAAATGTTGTGGATAGCAGTGTGATTTAAATGTTTATTGCCACAATTTAGCGTACTCGTCGTCACTGATAGTAGCGATATCTAACTCATTTAACATAGTACGCAGTGCTGACCAACGCTCCTTGTTAGGCTCAATAGGAGTAATCAGGCGACTTAGCGTATCGGTGATAATGTCATCCATTAACGCTGAGGGCTCATCTGCTGTGTAGCCGTAATAAATCTCGCGCGCTTTTTTAGGCTGACTAGTGCATAGTTCAGCCATTTTCATCGTCACTTTGACAAAGTGCTCCATAGCGTCTTTTTTGTTGTCCCACAGACTATGCGTGGTCATCATCTCTAGCGCTGAAAAGTTTGGATAAGGCGATAAGTGCTGATCAATAAAGGTGTATTCAAGTCCGATGTGATTGGCCTCGATGCCTTCAAAGTTATAAAAGCACAGCCAAGCCCCATCGAATTCGCCAATTGCATCGCCTTCTTGCAAGTTCTTTAGATGTTGAAAGTCGGTTTCTACAAATTCAACACTCGCGCGATCCAAATCAAAGCCATTTTGCTTTGCATAACGACGTAGTATCTCAAAACCGATTTTGTTGGTAATAGGATTAGCAGAGGGCGTCGTAATACGAATGGGCTGATTTTGTGTAAACTTATCCACACCGCTTTGCTTCATCATAACCCCGCCGTCGGTCACAAAAAAACAGCCAAGCGCTTTTAAATCAGTGAAGTAATGCTCAAACAAATGAATCGGCTCATTAACATGAAAGTCGATATTACCTGCTTGTAGCTCGGCAAAACCATCATAGTGTTCAGTCGGCTCAATCATCGTAATATCGAGCCCAGCTTCTTTGTATGCACCAGTATGAATACCGGCGATAAAGGGCAGATGATCAGGATTCAAAAACCATTCTAGTGTCAAAGTGAGCGATGTGTTCGCCATCATATATCCTTATCGTATCGGTTAAAGGTTCAGTGATAACACCTTTTATAACAAAAGCTACGGTAATAGAGGTTAAAAACCGTCAAACTGACCATAGCACAAAAATGTTTTTATAATAAAAATACTTAGTATTGATACATCATAAAAGGGATATAGGTTTATGAGCAGATCGACGTTGTCCGCATTAGATACGAGTCTATATCCGCAAGTTTGGAGGCAGCAGACGGTTATAGATCCGCAAAACTTGCTTATGGCGCTTTTGACAGGTGATATCGAGATTGATCCAAAAGAATTTACTAAGCTATTACTAAAAGACACCGTGTACCAAGAATGGATCAACGCGACTGTATTTGGGCGCTATATTCAGCGCAGCTTTACCGCTTTTTATCGTCAGACCGAAGATAGCTTCAACATGGATATGCCCGCATTGTTTCGCCGTGAGCTCATGCGCCATGCGCAGTTTTTACCTATCAATCAGATATTATTTGTCGCAGGAGATATTCCCAAAAGCGCGCGACTCGACAAGCTTTTCACCACAACGGTCAATCCAGCAACCGCCCTCGATGATGCACAAAAAATAAGCCAAAACGCAGTGAAATCTGGACGATTACTCTCTCAAGAGATTATTATTAATAAAATAAAAGTGGCTGGCAAACAAGTCGTGGGCTTTCCCATACGTCATAATAAGCGTACGAGTGAACGCACACGTAACGAGGTGCTCATCTTAGATTTCAATGACTTGCGTTTGGTTAGCGAAGAGGTTGTAGAAGCAAGCGCTATTAAAAAAAGCAATACAGCCGAGACCATATTGCTTCGATATTATGAATTACGCTGATAGTGTTATCAACAATAGCAGCTTAACTTTTAAGACTAGTCTTTAGCAATCGTTAACCCATTAAAGGTTTGCGCGACTGGCATGACCTCCAAGCGATTGACGTTGATATGCGCAGGCGATTCAATAAGCCAGAGCAAGATATCGCCGATATCTTCACCCGTCATGGTTTTAAAGCCATCATATACCTTTGCTGCTTTGTCATCATCGCCGTGATAGCGCACGTTTGAAAATTCTGTACCCGCTACATTACCAGGCTCGAGATTGGTCACGCGTACTTGCGTACCGAGCAAATCTGCACGCAAATTTAAGCTAAACTGCTTTACAAAGGCCTTAGTCGCACCATAAACGTTACCACCATAATAGGGCCAAGTGCCCGCGATAGAACCGACGTTGATAATGTAACCGCTATCACGCTCAACCATTACTGGCAGGACGGCATGAGTTAAGGCCATCAATCCTTTGACATTGGTATCGACCATTTGCATCCAGTCATCAAGCGCGGCACTCTGGGCAGGCTCCGTACCGAGCGCGAGTCCAGCATTATTAACGAGCACATCGATCTGACTAAAATCGCTTGGCAAGTCTTTGATAATTTGTGCAATAGAGTCGGTATCGCTGACATCCATAACCACGGGCAAAAACAATTCACCTAATTCGTCAGCCATAGCATTTAGTTTGTCTAAGCGACGAGCACAGCCAATAACGCGGTGGCCTTTAGCGACTAATTTTTCAGCCAGCGCTTTACCGAATCCAGCGCTAGCCCCTGTAATCAATATATTCATTATCTGCCCCTCTGCGATGTCAATGTTTATTGTTTACCAAAGATTTTATCGCCCGCATCACCTAGACCTGGAATGATGTAGCCGTCTTCATTTAGATGACTGTCGAGCGCTGCGGTATATATCTTTACATCAGGATGTGCTTCATTGACTAGGCGTACCCCTTCAGGAGCGGCGACCAGCACCAAGGCTTTTATATTTTGACAGCCATGTCTTTTTAGCATGTCAATAGTGGCGACCATAGAGCCGCCGGTGGCGAGCATAGGATCGATGACCAGTGCAGGACGCTTATCCATGTGGCTGACGAACTTCTCAAAGAAGGGTACAGGCTGCAAGGTTTCTTCATCACGTTGCAAACCGACAACTGAGATTTTTGCTGTGGGAATCAAGTCGAGCACGCCGTCCAGCATGCCCAAACCTGCACGCAAAATAGGCACAACCGTTGCAGTCTTGCCGACAATTTGCTCACCATCGATCTCGCCGCACCAGCTCTCCATTGGAAAGGTTTCAATTTCAAAATCATGACTTGCTTCATATGCCATCAGGCGCGCAAGCTCTTTGGTCAGTGTGCGAAACTTATAGGTACTACAGTCCTTTTCGCGCATAAGACTCAGCTTATGACGCACCAAGGGATGATCGATGACCGTAATGTTTAGCTCACTCATAACTACTCTCTTATTAGATAGATTAGGCGCTAGTAGGTTTAACACTAGCTCTTTGTTCTTAATATTGGGTTCTTGATAGTGGATGATGCTCGTATGCTATGATAACAAAAAAACCGCTTTTCTAATGAAGAATGTTATGACCAAACCATCCTCAAAAGCTCAGATCGACAAAGACGATTCTACTAATAACTTAGATAAGGCAAAAACTGCTAGTCCAGAAATAGAAGATCATCCCTTTAAACCTGTATTGCCGCCCAATGCCACCGTTATGATGATGGGCAGCTTCCCGCCGACCTCTGACAAATGGGCGATGCGCTTTCATTACCCCAACTTTTATAATGACATGTGGCGTATTTATGGCGGCGTCTTCTTTGACGATGTAAACCACTTTAGGGTAGGGGATGACAAACGTTTTGATCCTGATCAGATACGCGAATTCTTATTTGAGCGCGGGATCGCTTCTTGTCCGACAGTCAGACAAGCGATACGAGAAACGGGGAATGCATCAGATAAAAACCTTACTGTAGTCACCCCGGTTGATTTGGATCTGATCTTACCGCAAGTGCCAAAAGTAGAAGCATTATTTACCACAGGCGGTAAGGCAACAGAGGTTTTGATTGAGCTATTAGATATCTCCTTACCCAAGTCCAAATACCCAAAAACCAATCAAAGCATGGCTTATCCTTATAAGTGGCAAAGCGATGATTCAGAACTAATAGATCAAAAAGTAAATAAGTTAACTCTACATAGATTGCCGTCTACCTCACGCGCATATCCTCTAGGATTAGATAAAAAGATAGCGGCTTACAAAGGATTTTTTGAAAAGCTGGGTAAGCTATAAAAAGAATGATAGCGTATGGTGAAGTTAGCGAAGCGTAATCCACCACTCTAAACTCTTGATAAACAGGCACAATTAAATTTTCAGCGGATTAAATTAGAATAAACCTAAAACAGAGGTTGACGCCTAACCGAAAGCGCGTATAATGCCACCCAGTCGAGAGGGAAGGCGGATTGAGAATGAGTTATCATTCTAACCAACCAGCCAATAGCGAGAAGTTTCAACCTAACTACTTTAGTAATTAGAAATGAAATTTCAAACTAAATAAAATAAACCCTTGACACCAAATAATAAGCGTCTAT
>NZ_JBQQFC010000031.1:0-16425 GCF_052258445.1 Psychrobacter sp. T6-1 | reverse complement strand
ACATCAAGTGGCGGCAATTCTTGGCATTCAATCTCTGGACGGACATCAGTCGTATCATCGGTAAAGCACACAAAGCGAAATGGCGGGGTGATGTTGCGTGATACCATGCCGTATAGTTTATTCGCATAATCAGCACCGTATTTGGTACCCCATTTAATGCAGATAATTTGCTTAACATCATTATCTTGAGTTTTATCTTTCGCTTTTTTGAACATAAAAAAGGCTCGCTTTAAATTTGGAGTAGATGACACGAACTTGCAGAAACATAGTGGTACATTATAAACCGCATCTTATCATAAAAAAAAGGCTGAACACTTATGTTCAGCTTTTATACTTTTCGGATAATGATACTATTAATCAATAAAGCTCAACTAATCAATAAAGCTTAACCAATCCATATACTGCTCATTGCGACCATGAACCACATCAAAGTACAAGGTTTGCAATTTTTCAGTGATCTCCCCGCGCCCGCCATTGCCGATAGTACGGTCGTCGTATTCACGAATCGGTGTGACCTCAGCGGCGGTACCTGTCATAAAGATCTCATCCGCTAGGTAGAACTCATCACGCGTAATACGGCGCTCTGTGACTTTGATATCTAAGTCTTTACAAAACTGCATGATGGTACGGCGAGTAATGCCGTCAAGAGCCCCACCTGCTAGATCTGGCGTATGTAGCTCACCGTCTTTTACCAAGAATAAATTTTCGCCTGCGCCCTGACAGACGTAACCTTGTGGATCCATCAAGATGGCTTCATCATAGCCATTACGGGTCACTTCTTGGTTGGCCATGATAGAGACAGGATAGTTGCTAGAGGCTTTAGCTTTACACATAGTGACGTTGGTCATGTGATGGGTAAAGGATGAAGTTTTGACGCGGATACCGTTTTTGATGCCGTCTTCACCAAGATAGGCACCCCAATGCCAAGCGGCAACCATCGCATTGATACTGTTATCGCGTGAAGATAGACCAAGCTTTTCAGCGCCGACCCAAATCAGAGGGCGAATGTAGGCTTCTTCTAGGTTGTTTTGTTTGACCACATCTTTGTGTGCCTGCTCAAGCGTTGCTTGGTCAAACGGCACATCCATCTGGAATATCTTGGCAGAACCTAATAGACGTTCGGTATGCTCTTTTAAACGAAAAATCGCGGTGCGTTTGTCAGCAGTTTGATAAGCACGCACGCCTTCAAAGACCGCCATACCATAATGTAAGCTATGCGTAAGGACATGAACCTTGGCATCAGGTTGGTCAATCATGTCACCATTCATCCAAAGCTTACCCTCTTGTGTTGCCATGTTCATTTAATAGTCCTTATGCTAGTACCGACGACTAACTTTTTCGTTGAGTGTTGAAATTTAATCTGCGAGTGATTATATCACCGCAAACCTACATCGTTACAATTTTTTAGTTTGGCATTAAACAATTTTTTAAGGTGATCTTATTCAATATCTCTTGGCGGTACACCCATCAAGTGCTGCCACTGCGTCTGTACCAAGCGCCGCGTCTCCACCCATAACGACTCATCAACTAGTGATGACTGCTCAGCCAATGCCAGCTGATGAGTGGCTGCTCTTATACGCAAATAAGCATCAGTTAAATCAAGGCAAACCTGCTCCTCCCATATCCCAAGAGCAGCGACTTCTTCAAAGATACGTACGTTATCACTCCATTTGGTCAGACTTGGGTAATCATGCGAATACGCCAGCACTGCGAACTGCGCCAAGAACTCAATATCAACTATGCCGCCAGCATCCTGTTTGAGATGAAACTTGCCTTTACGCTGCTCATTTGAGCTAGTACCGAGATGCTTTTGCATCTTCAAACGCATGCTGGTGACCTCTACTCTCACCTCATCAAGGGTACGCGGCAGGGACAATACCGAGCGGCGTATATCACAAAAACGCGCCGTCACAAGCTTATCACCGCAAATAGCACGGGCGCGCACTAAGGCTTGATGCTCCCAAGCCCATGCCTTATCCAACTGGTAGGTCTCAAAAGCATGACAAGACACCACCATCATGCCGGCATTGCCAGAGGGCCTAAGACGCATATCAATCTCGTAGGCGCGGCCATCACGGGTTTGAGTATTGAGATAAGTCATCAGCTTTTGCGCCAGTCTTGCGGCAAACTTCATTCCGCTCACAGACTTCTCACCTGTAGTCATGCCAGCCTCTTTTATCTTGTGCAAAAACACTAGATCTAAGTCAGATGAATACGATAGCTCAAGCCCGCCAAGCTTACCATAACCGATAATAGCAAAGCCGCAATCCGCTTCGGTAACCGGGTCGCCATTAGTAGCAATAGGATAGCCGTAGCGCTTGACGATCTCAGCAAAGGCGCGCTCAAGAGCGGCTTCTAATACGACCTCTGCGATATAAGTCAGTGAGTCTGAGACTTTCATAATCGGGCGTTCAGCGAGTACATCGCTCGCCGCTACTGCCAGTATTTGATTCTTCTTAAATAGACGCAGTGCGCTGAGTAGCTCTTCTTCTTCCCCTGGCTCTACGCGCAGCAGGTGTTGACGCAGGATATCACGTAGCTCAATCTTGTCAGGCAAATGACGGTAGCGCTGCTGAAGAAAAGTATCCAGCAGTACAGGATAACGCGCCAGCTCATTAGCGATCCACGGGCTCGCTGAGAGCATAGGAATCAGCTCAACCGTCGCGTTAGGGTTCTCTGCGATCATGACCAAATAAATAGAGCGGCGACAAATGGCCTCAAGTAACGTAATCAAACGCGGCAGAGCCGTATTGGCGAGCTGCTGCTGTTCTTGGTGAGCGAGCAAGGCATGTACAATGACAGGGTAAGCGTCATCCAAACGATCTCTAGCCTCATCGCTTAAGTTAGCCACCATTTTGGACTGCCAAAACTGATCCAGTTGCGCGCGGCTCTCTTCGCTCAATACCGTATCGAGTTTGGCTATTTGTGCCTCAAGCTCGATAGGCTCTAGATCCTCATCGTCTTGTGTTGGCATCTGGCGCTCAGTCACCATACGCTCAAAGGGGACATTTATCGTATGTCTGTGCCTGTTGAGCGTCTCTATTAACCCCTCCCAATTATCGAACCCTAAAGTTGTCGCTAGGTTCTGACGCCATATGGGGTCTTGCGGCAAGCGCTGAGTTTGCTGATCATTGATCGCTTGGATACCGTGCTCTAGGCGACGTAAAAACCGATAGGCCGCTTGCAATTGCTCGTAAGTCTCTGGCTCTAAATATTCAAACCTGTACAGCTCCCTCATGGCCTCAAGGCACGATTTAACCTGTAGCTCGGGATGACGCCCGCCGTAGATGAGCTGGAACGCTTGTACAATGAACTCGATATCGCGAATACCACCTGCCCCAAGCTTGATATTGTCCAAATCCTCGCGCTGAGCCACTTGGTTTTGAATAAGGGACTTCATCTCTCTAAGCGCTGAGAACGCACTATAATCCACATAATAGCGAAAGACGAATGGCTTAATCAGCTCTTGCAATTCATCAAAAAAAGGCTGAGCCACTTGCCCGACCACTCGTGCCTTTAACCAAGCAAAACGCTCCCAAGCACGGCCATGATTGGCAAAATACTTTTGCAATGCCGATAGGTGAATAGCCAGATCGCTGCCATCGCCCCAAGGGCGTAGGCGCATATCGACTCGAAACACAAACCCGTCGGCAGTATTGTTATCAAGCAGCTTTATAATGCCTTGACCAAGCCTGTTCATAAAGCGTTTATTGTCAATACTACGTGTGCCTTTAGCCTTGTCGCCATCCGTCTCACCGCGTGCCCAATGGACAAATATAAGATCTATGTCACTTGATAGATTCAGCTCTTGCGCGCCAAGTTTACCCATTGCCATAATCGCCATATCGTCGGTCTGTACATTACCTTGTGCATTGATAAAGGTTGGCTGACCGTATTGAGCGACCAGATGCGTATAGGTGTACTCTTTAGCAAATAAGATACAACCATCAGCGAATTCAGACAGCTCATCTGTTAATTGTTCAAGCGTAATCAGGTTGAGTGCATCCTGCCATATCCAGCGCATCATCAGTGAAGTACGCAGATGACGCAGACCACTCATGACTTGCGTCTCGTCCCCCAGCTGGTAATTGTCATCTAGCGTATAATCTTGAATCAAATCGTCAATCTGCTGGCGGGTCAAGGTACTATCTAGCGGATAACTGCGCAAAAACGTCTGGCATGATATCGTGCGACTCTCCCACACTTGGTAGGCAAATTCGCTCGCCGTTTGCAAAACTTGAATCTGCTCAGGCGTTGGTTGGTAGCTAAGCGTGTTGGGATTAGTAGATGGCATATCTGATGACGATGATGGCTCCGGTAGCATAGGGACAAAAACTCCTGACGTTAAAGGTTAAGACTACGTGAACCTGATAAAAAAGTTTATTGTTTTTTATTACATGGCGGTCATTATTAACTGCAAACCGATACAAAAACGGTATTTCTCGGGCAGCGGCGCATTATTTGCTACAATATCGTGATCATTATTGAATATGAACTCTCAAGCTTATTATTCACTTTTATGTCCTCATGGTAGCATGAAAATTTTGTTACTAAACGATTCACCATACTGTGCGATATTTCTTTATGACTACCAAAGACACTGTATTACTACTAACAAAAGATCCTAGTCATCCGCTAGCATCTTTAGCGGTGCGTTACGCGCGTGCTTACTTACAAAACAGATCTGATAATAACGACGACAGCAAACCGTTAAAAGTGTTCTTTTATGCAGACGCCGCTCATATCGCCAATCGTCTGCGCTGGCAGTCTGCTGATCAGATAAATGTAACTAGGGAGTGGCAAGCTTTGGCTGAGCAATATCCGTTATCGCTACCCGTTTGCGTGAGTACAGCGCTCAGTCGCGGCATCAGTGATATAGATAATAGCGCCCGTCATCACTTAGAGGGTGATAATATGGCCGATGGATTTACGCTCGTTGGTCTAGGCGAGCTTGCCATGATGATACAAGGCAATTGTCGCCTGCTTCAATTTTAAGACCATACTTTTTACGAGCCTATATCATGAAATTTTTAATTGAGCTACGTACAGCAACTGAGATAGCAAGTTACGAGGGCTGCGCTTTAGCGTTGACGCTGGCGACCTTTGAGCATGAAGTGCAACTGTATTTGGATGCGCCTGTTTTTGGATTGCTTATGCAGTCCAAATCGCGCCTACATGGCATGATTCAATCACTGGAATTATACGATATGCCACCAGCTTGGCTGCCCGAAGACGTCTTTAGTGGCTGGCTTACAGGTATAGTGTCCAATGATTTAGCGGCGCAACTCACGCTGATACCAGAGGTTGTAGACGTACAAGACTTTGATCAGATTTTAACGTTTTAGCTATGGTTATTATTAAGCTTCAATCATGTTCTAAATAAAAAGGGATAACCCTAATGGCAACTTTATACCAATTACATAGTACGGTGGATACACTTAGGCGCAGCACTGAGCAGATGGCGCTGACTTGGCGCGCTGGTGATAGTATTCTTTTGCTTGGTACTACCGTCACTTTTATTGACTGGCTGCAAGCTTATCTAAATGATAGCGATATCGACAATATTCAGGCGATCTATGCGCTTGCAGACGATATAGCGACCCTTAGCGATGACACACAAAAAAATCTAAAACTAGATAAAAATCTCACAAGTATTTTAAGTGATAGTGAGTGGGTTACGATGACTCAAGATGATAAATTTGATAACGTAGTGACGATTAACTTATGAGTGAGCCCTTATCTTTAGACCAAGACGGTCACTTGAACGACCATACCCTTTGGACGCCTATTGTCGCGCAGCAGCTTGCTGATACGTTGGATGTGCACCTGACACAGGAGCACTTAGATATTCTGGGTCAAGTACGGGTGTTTTTTGATACCTTTAATCATGCGCCTAGCACGCGTCCACTCATCAAGTGGCTACAAAAGGTCTTGCCTGAGCACACTATTAGCAATCAAAAGCTCCAAGCGCTGTTCAATACTGGACTGGTCGCCCGTCATGTCAATAGACTAGCAGGACTGCCCAAGCCGCCTAATTGCTTGTAGCTCGCTTTGTGCGTTAGACACCTGCTGACATGTAAAACACTATTCTTTAGCATCATAAACACTTAAAGTCTCGTATCCTGTACTACGTCCTTCATCTCCCACAAACCCTTGTTGACGCCAAACCTCATAAAGACAGATTGCTACGCTGTTCGATAGGTTTAAACTTCGTGAATCTGGCAGCATAGGTAATCTGAGCCAATGCTCAGCACCGATATCAGTACGAATATCATCACTCAATCCTGCGGTCTCAGAGCCAAAGATTAGGGCAATATTGTTTTGGCTAACGTGACTTGACCTTTTTTTAGTAAAGTCATAATCATAGAATGGATGACTAAGCTTAGTAGTCAGAGCAACGATATGCTCACACTGCGCAGTCAATAAAGATTGCTTGGCAATAAGCCAGTTATCATGCACCTTTAGGTGCGCGTACTCGTGATAGTCAAGACCTGCTCGGCGCAGTTTTTTATCGTCTAGCTCAAACCCTAAAGGTCGTACCAGATGAAGCTGCGCGCCGCTGTTGGCACAAAGACGTATAATGTTGCCTGTGTTACTGGGCATTTTGGGCGCGATCAACACAATATGAATGGTCATTAAGATTTTCCATAATTTTTTGTTTATGACGATTTGACTGTTCTGCGTAATAACAAGTTACAGTTTATTATCAATAATTACATTTTGGTACTGTGCACTGATTTTAACTTTCACTATCATAGCGACAATGGATATGACGACAATATCGTTGTGCTCACTGAGACAATTATACTGTGGTTTTATCTTTTTATCGGTTGATATTGCTTGTTCACAATTTTAGGGCTCCTGACTAATTTTTTGGATAAAATGCACTATCACTACACTTTCTAATTTGAGGAATTTACTATGAAAAAAGTAATCATCGCATCTTTGACCGCTATGTTTGTATTAACAGGTTGCAATACTCTACAAGGTTTTGGCCAAGACGTATCTGGCGCTGGTGAAGCAGTTAGCAACACAGCAACTGACGTAAAACAAAAAATCTAAGTTTTATATTTAGATTTCTTAAAAGGATTTACCCTTGGGTAAGTCCTTTTTTTTGGCTCTGTTTTTACTGATTTAAGACTAAAAGTAGTTAAAGAAAAGCGCGCAATATCTGGTTAAGATAACGCTGTCCTAATGGGGTTGGCTGTATCTTATCGTCAGTATCCTCTAGCAAACCGCTACTCACTAAACCTTTTATTTCACCAGCGATAGCATCGATACTCAATCCGGTTCGAGCCTCAAACAAATAAGTGCTTACGCCGCTATGCAAGCGTAGCGCATTGAGCATAAACTCGCTAACCAGCTCATCTTGATCAATGGCCTGCCATATCGTTTTTGGGGCGACTTGGTACCTTGTATAGTCTTTTGGCGCTCGGGTCTTGCTAAAACGGTAAATACCTGTCTTTGTAACCTGCTCATTATGCGACGACGCATCCGCCAAACCTGAGATTTTGGGTTCTATGACGTCAATTTTATGACCCTGTTTTTTGCTAATGGTCACTTTGCCATGAGCGCCTGCACCTATCGCCAAGTAATCGCCAAACTGCCAGTAGTTCACGTTATGACGACAAGGCGAATCTGATGCGCCTGCCCAAGCGGATACTTCATAATTGTGATAACCCAGCTGCTCTAATAATGTCTGACCCGCCTGCTCAATATCTGCTAGATTATCCTCATCAGGCAATATAGGCTGGTTGCGATAAAACACGGTGTTCGGCTCTATGGTCAACTGATACCATGAGATATGCGTCGCGCCAGCGTTGTGCGCAGTTTGAATATCATATAGCGCCTCGGTGAGCGTTTGCTGCGGTAGACCATGCATCAAGTCCACATTGACGCGATTAAAGCCAGCCGCGCGCGCCGCTTTTATCGCAGATATAGCTTGGACAGGATCATGAATACGACCGAGCGCTTGAAGCTTATCGTCAGCGAAGCTTTGCACGCCGATAGACAAGCGATTGATACCGACTTTTAGATACTCAGCAAAGGGCGCATGCTCAAGCGTACCAGGATTGGCCTCCATAGTAATCTCAATATCAGGCATAAATTCAAAGCAGTCGCGCAGTCCATCAAATAAGCGTTGATACTGGTCTATTGGCAATAGTGAAGGCGTTCCGCCGCCAATAAATATCGAGCTAATCTGCCGCCCTTGCGTCAACATCATTTGCGTGCGCGCATCTGTTAACAGTGCATCGACGTAGTCGTCATACATAGACAGCTGATGATCTATAGGTAGCTCATGCGAGTTGAAGTCGCAATACGGACATTTTTTGACACACCATGGAATATGTATATATAGCGCTAATGGGATCTGTGTAACCTGTAAGTCCATAGAGGCTACTCTGTCGTTACTGTCATCATAATCAACTATGTTGGTATCATTGATGGTTTTAAGTTTGGGCATAAGGTTTACTTACTATTGGCGTAGCGATTATCATACAAAATCCTGCTAGGATAACGGTTAAAGGTTTTAATTAAAAGTACACTGGTAATAAGAGACGTATAAACCCTGATAGCGTTACTGTATATAGTGAATTCACAATAAAGCTGATGTATTTTACACGATGTACTGCTGGTATTCATTTTGCGCAGTCTCTATCTGTGCAGGCACGCCAGAGAAAGGAATACGAGCAGTACTGATTTAAAGTGGGCTAAAAAATGTATTATAAAGGATAAACAATGGCATATTGGCTAATGAAATCTAATCCAAAGTTTTTTGGTATTGATGATATCAAGCGCTTAGGAGTCGATAGCTGGGATGGCGTACGCAATTATCGTGCGCGTAACTTCATGCGTGATGATATGCAGGTGGGTGACCAGGTCATTTTTTATCATTCAAGCGCCAACCCATCGGGAGCGGCAGGTATTATGACGATTACTCAAGCAGGCTACCCTGATCCTACGCAGTTTCATCCTGAGCATCGCCACTATGATCCACTAGCAACTGAGGATATGCCGCGCTGGTATATGGTTGATGTGAGCTTTGAGCTGGCATTTACCGATGTCGTGCCGCTGTCCGCACTCAAGTTTATACCTGCGCTTGAGGACTCCCTATTGCTCAAAAAAGGCTGTCAGCAGCTTACGGTCATCCCGCTTGAGCCAAAACACTGGCAAGCGATTATCGATATGGCTGAGAGTTTAGATCTTGTGCCTTAGCCTTGAGTGCTCATCATACCGACAAAGCGACGGTTAACGCATTGACATCTAGGCCTTGCTTGATTACCATCATCACAACTTTTGACCTGTTGATTCAACCTTTGGATTGACAGGTTATTTTTGTTTTAGCAGATCTAATTTATAGATGACAAACGCTTTTCACAATAGGTGTTCATTTGGCTTTATTCATTATTTACTGTTTCGTTGAATCAAAGATATATTCGATCAAAATACCAATCAAAATATAATTACTTAATAAGTTGTTCGTTATGTTGTTGCCCTTATCCTTTACCGATTTTAAGAGCTATAGTCTGCGCTTAGGCATTTTAGCCTTGCCTATTTTGATCACGCAGTTTTGTCAGGCAGCGCTTGGGGTCGTGGATGCTATTATGGCAGGACGCGTCTCAGCGCTTGATCTGGCGGCGGTTGCTGTTGGCTCTGGGATTTGGTTACCACTATTTTTGCTCGCGACGGGCATTTTGATTGCGACCACGCCTTTGGTCGGTGAGGCCATAGGGCAAAAAAACCACGAGCGCATACCGCATATTACTCAGCAGTCCTTGTGGGCGGCAGCGGTGATCGGCATCATCGGTTTTGTTATTGTCAACTTGGCGCCCAATGTGCTCAGCCTTATGGGCGTACCTGAAAATATTCAGCCGATAGCAGCGCAATATCTGTACGGTGTCTCCTTTGGATTTCCAGCTCTAGCAGTCTACGCGGTGCTACGCAGTTATTGCGAAGCGCTTGGTCGCCCCGAACCTGTCACTGTCATTAGCATCATTGGACTCTTAGCGGATATACCGCTCAATTATATCTTTATTCATGGCCTATTTGGTATGCCAGAGCTTGGCGGTGCAGGCTGCGGGGTGGCAACCGCTATTGTGCTTTGGATCAATGTCTTACTACTCGCCGCTTACACCGCTTTTACTAAGCGTCAGCAATTTGCAAATACCAGATTTTATCGACATTTTTCCCGCCCTGATCGCGTCCAAATCGCTAAATTGCTTGCACTAGGCATCCCTATTGGCGTCTCGATTTTCTTTGAAGCCAGTCTGTTTAGCTTAGGTGCTTTGGTTATCAGTCCGCTAGGAGAGCTGGCAACGGCGTCACACCAAGTAGCACTGGCAGTCACTTCACAGTTATTTATGATCCCCATATCGGTCGCGATGGCGCTGACCATTATGATATCCAACCGCTTTGGCGAGCAAAACTTACTGGCGCTGCGGCAAGTGCAAGCCACAGGGCTTATCTGGACAGTACTCATTGCGATCATCTGCATGCTTGGTGTTTGGCTATTTCGCCCACAACTGGCGATGGCCTTTACTGACAACCCTGAGGTGCAAGCACAGGCTATGCATCTATTGATATTTGCACTCGCTTATCAGCTGTTTGACGGCTGGCAGGTCAATGTCGCGGGTATTTTGCGCGGTCTACAAGATACCAAAGTACCGATGTGGGTCACGATGTTTTGTTATTGGGTCGTTGCGCTACCGATGGGTATCTATCTTGTGCGCTATACCGATGTAGGCGCGCAGGGGTTTTGGATGGCGCTGATTACAGGACTGTTTTTGGCAGCGATTTTGTTAACTTTAAGACTTATGTATCAACAAAAACGCTTAACTCAAGCGTGGGGCTAGCCAAGATTTGATGATAAGTAAGCTATACACTCTGGTAGTACTTTATCTAGTATGATAATTGAGATGTAATAAAATTTTAACGATAATAATATAAAAAAATTGAGTTAACAGTTGTACATTGATTGCTCATTGAGCTGAATATAGGTATGATTGTCATCAAGACAAACTATATTTTGTTACACTAATTGTTTCTTGCATTCTAATAAAAGGTATCAATAAAATTATGGATATTGAAAAGATACGTACTCTAATCGCCCTCATGGAAGAAAACGAGCTGGTCAATCTAGAAATCAGCTCTGACGATGAGCATATCAGCCTAACCCGTCACTACGATGCGCCCGTTCAACAAATGATGTCAGCACCTGCTGCTGGTGCGCCTATTGCCGCTGCGCCCAAATCTGACGTCAAAGCTGGTAGCGTCGAGACCTCTCCTATGGTCGGCGTCTTTTATTCGTCACCAAGTCCAAATGATCCGCCATATGCTAAAGTCGGTCAAAAGGTACAGGCGGGTGATACGCTCGGTATCATAGAAGCCATGAAAATCATGAATCCACTTGAGGCCACTCAAAGCGGCGTCATAGATGAGATCTTGGTCGCAAACTCTGATGTGGTACAGTTTGGTCAGCCTGTTATTCGCTACAAGGCTTAACGGTTCTTGCCCTACTTTACTCAGTTGCCTGCGGTGATACAAATAGCTAGAGCACCCTAGCACATCACTCAGCTAGCACGGCTAAAACAAGGATGATTCTATGATAAAAAAGTTACTGATTGCCAACCGAGGTGAGATCGCCCTGCGTATTGTAAGGGCGTGCAAAGCGTTGGGGATAGAGACCGTAGGCGTCTACTCTACTGCTGACAAAAACCTAATGCACCTGCGTTTCGTCGATGAAGCTATCTGTATTGGTAAGCCCAATGCCAGTGAGAGCTATCTCAATATTAGCACCATATTGACGGCAGCTGAGATATCGGGCGCTGACGCTATTCACCCAGGCTATGGATTTTTGGCTGAGAATGCTGAATTTGCTGAACGTATCGAAGAGGCCGGTCTAACCTTTGTAGGACCAAACGCGGATCATATTCGCCTGATGGGTAACAAAGTCTCTGCTATTAATGCCATGAAAAAAGCAGGCGTGCCGACGGTTCCTGGTTCTGTTGGCGCAGTCACTATGCACAACGCTGAAGAGCAAGCGGGCAATATCGGCTTTCCTCTGATTATAAAGGCGGCCTCTGGTGGCGGTGGCCGTGGTATGCGCGTCGTTGAGCGTTTTGATGAGCTGGTCGGACAAGTACAAGCGGCCAAGCAAGAAGCTGAGCTGTGGTTCGGTGATGATACGGTTTATATGGAGCGCTATCTACAAAACCCGCGCCACGTCGAGGTGCAAGTCTTGGGCGATGGTAACGGTAATGCCATTCACTTATATGATCGTGATTGCTCGCTACAGCGTCGCCACCAAAAAGTATTAGAAGAAGCCCCTGCCCCTGATATTCCAGATGATGTCCGTGAACCTATCCTACGTGCTTGTGTCAAAGCCTGCGAGCTGGTCAAATATCGCGGCGCGGGAACCTTTGAGTTTTTATTTGAAAACAATGAATTCTTCTTTATTGAGATGAATACTCGCGTGCAAGTTGAGCATCCGGTTACTGAGATGATTACCGGTATCGATGTGGTGGTCGAGCAGCTCAAAATCGCCGCAGGGTATGGTCTCTCTTACCGTCAAAGCGAGATTGAGATACAAGGCCATGCTATCGAGTGCCGTATCAATGCCGAGGATCCTGCGACCTTTATGCCCTCACCGGGCACAGTCACCCAGTTATTTGCCCCAAGCGGCGCAGGCGTGCGCTTTGACTCACACCTATATCCTAGCTACGAGATACCCAGCTACTATGACTCGCTCATTGGCAAACTGATCTGTCACGGTCAAACGCGCCAGCAAGCCATATCAAAGACGTTGCACGCGCTTGATGAGCTGGTCATTGAAGGTATCAAGACCAATATCCCGCTACATCGCGATGTCATCTTGGCGGATGAGGAGTTTAGTGAACAGGCACAAAACATTCATTATCTCGAAAAGGTACTACTGCAACCTAAAAAAGAGAAACCAGAAGTCGATTATAGTGCTTAATTTAGGAACTCTTAGCACAATTAAAAAGCCGCTCTTTATATAAAGGGCGGCTTTTTAATTGTGCAAGGTCATAGTTAAAAACTACGGCATGACTCTACGAAAGGTCATAAAGCACTCAAGCCCTTCAGGATCCGCGCACCACTGCATCTGATTGTCCTTATGATCCAAAAACGCAATCAGCGTCTCATCACTTTGATCAATCTGATTGCCTGAGCAGTCCACTTCATTATTATCATAAATGGTCTTGATTGCGATAATAGGCAAACCTTCATCGAGATGACTCACTAGGTAGCGACTGTACGTCCACTCTTTGCCACTTACCGCCCACATCTCGTTATCGGCACCGAAGTTGTATATCTCACGGCACTGATCGTTTGAGGACACTTGAGCGCTACTATTCAAACCTGTAGTAGCGGGTATTTGAGTATTGCTTGGCGTCATAGTGATGATGCGGCGCTCGCTTTGGTCTAGTACGCCATCAGTAGTCTCTGAGGCACTCTCAGCTAGCATTAGACTATCGAGTATAGATTGATTGCTCATAGCACCGCTATTGTTTAGCTCAATCTCCCACTGCCCAGCGATAGCAGGACTGATATGAGTCGTAATGTTAGAGGCGCTTGTACTCTCGTTACCTGCGGGCAAAGACGCCAAAATAGAAGCCAAAGAAATAGACGCAAATGAGAAGATAGGTTCCATAATTAACCTTAATTATTATTCAAATTAAACTACTCATTAGCGTAAGTCTTAGCCGACTAAAACACAAGTAACAATATGCTATGGGTTACTGCGTTTAACGCTCATCAGCTGATGGGCAAGCGATATCTGAGCATAAGACTAGTTAGACTACACTGGCATGGTTCAACACGTACGTTAGTAAGAGCTTGCGACACCTAACACTGTAAATTAATATAAAACATCAAATACGGCTTGCAACTGACTAACCCACACTACAAAAAAGCCCTCTACTCCAAGCGTTTTCACACTTAAAATAGAAGGCTCATTTAATAATGACGCTACTACACTACGCCGCAGTAGTATTAGGCGCTTGTGCTAGAGCAGATAACGCGCCTTTAAGCATCGCAGAGACAGTACTGCTACAGGTTCCGATACCTGAGTACACCGTACCATCGACATTGAGCTGAATGTAGGCGGCAGCATTAGCATTGGTCTTGTTATCCGTACTGGTATCGTCATCATAACCGTCGGCATTGCCATCAACATTATTGTGCTGCGGATTGATCGCGTGCTCAGCGTAATTGATGATATGGAGCGATTTGCCAGTATGCTGCGCAAGTCCATCAATAAAGGAAGATAACGGACCATTGCCAGTACCATCTATAGTGATGGTATCGCCATTCATATTGACTTGACCGCTAAAGAAGACCTCGCCGCCTTTATTATTGACACTATAATCGAGCAGTTCAAAATCACCTTGCTGTAAATACGTGCGCTCAAAGGTCTGTAAAATCTCGTCGTTTTGAAGCTCGCGCGCCGCCTTTTCAGCCTGTTTTTGTACCACGCCGCTAAAGTCAATCTGCATCCAGCGCGGCAAGTTAAAGCCGTAATTGCGCTGCAAGATGTAAGCGACGCCGCCTTTGCCTGATTGACTGTTGATACGCACGACATCTTGATAGCTACGACCGATGTGCGCAGGGTCAATAGGCAAGTACGCCACGTCCCAAACGTTCTCGGTTTCATCGACATGCTGCTCGTTATAATCGAGCGACTTTTTGATAGCGTCCTGATGCGAGCCGCTAAAGGCGGTAAATACCAGCTCACCGACATAGGGGTGGCGCGGATGCACAGGCAAGTTATTGCACTCGCTCACCACCTGCACGATCTCACTCATGTTGCTAAAATCAAGCTTGGGATCTATGCCTTGGCTAAACATATTCATCGCTGTGACCATGATGTCCATATTGCCCGTACGCTCACCATTACCGAGTAATGTGCCCTCGATACGGTCAGCGCCTGCGAGTATGCCAAGTTCCGCGGCGGCTACCGCGCAGCCACGGTCATTATGCGTGTGCAGGCTAATAATGACGTGCTCGCGTTTGGCAAGGTTACGACAGAAGTACTCAACTTGGTCGGCAAAGATATTGGGCATAGAGGCCTCAACCGTTGCAGGTAGATTAAAGATGACCTCTTGCCCGTTCTCAGGCTGCCAGATATCACATACCGCGTCACAGACTTCTACCGCGTATTCGGTTTCGGTCTGACTAAAGCTCTCTGGTGAATACTGAAAGACCCATTCGGTTTCAGGATACTTAGCAGCATAATCGACCAATAACTTAGCGCCCTCGATAGCGATCTCTTTAATCTGCGCTTTATCTTTACCGTATACTTTTTCGCGCTGAATACGACTGGTAGAGTTATAGACGTGGACAATAGCGCGCTTTGCGCCTTTTAACGACTCAAAGGTACGGGCGATCAAATGCTCGCGAGCCTGTACCAATACTTGCAAGGTCACATCATCAGGGACATGGTTTTCTTCAATGAGCTTGCGCGCAAAGTCAAACTCTACTTGCGCCGCTGACGGAAAGCCAATTTCAATATCTTTAAAACCAACATCGACCAACGTCTTAAAAAAGCGCATTTTTTGTTCAATAGTCATCGGATCGATTAGCGCCTGATTGCCATCACGCAGATCAACGCTTGCCCACATCGGTGCTTTTTTGATCGTTTTGCTCGGCCACGTGCGATCTGGCAGATTTGGTGCAAACTCAAAAGCGCGATATTTGCGATAGTCAAAAGCAGAATTTTTTGGAGTGATGACAGGTTCAGACATGAGTGTTCCTTATGAATTGAAATGTTGTGAATTTAAGAATATCTACTGAATGCTGATGGGATGACCCTATAATAGCAAATTAGTACGATCAAAAAACGGCTTTATCAAAGGATATTACCTACCATAATAGTGATTATTGATAGTATTAAGACTTTAAATAGCGAAAACCTCTAAACAACAGGGCAGATCATAATGGATAACAATATCAATCCTACTATTACTATCGATAAAATAGACAAGCAGCTACTACGTCTATTACAGACCGATGCTCGCATGAGTATCACTGAGCTTGCCGAACAGGTCAATCTATCTGCAACCCCTTGTGCGCGGCGTATCAAGCGTTTAGAGGAGTCAGGCATTATCACAGGCTATCATACGCAAACTGACGCGCAAAAACTTGGCTACCCGCTAGCAGTATTTATTGCTATTAGTATGGATCGTCATACTGCTGAGCGTTTTGAGCAGTTTGAACGCAAGGTTCAAAGCTTTGATGAGGTGGTGAGCTGTAGTATCGTAACCGGCCGCACTGAGGACTATCTAATCAAGGTGCGCGTACGCGATATGGCACATTATGAGGAGTTTTTGCTGCATCGTCTTAACCGTATCGAGGGCGTAGCGCAAGTGCACACGAGCTTTGAGCTACGAGAAGTATTCAATCGTA
>NZ_JBQQFC010000030.1:0-16500 GCF_052258445.1 Psychrobacter sp. T6-1 | reverse complement strand
TTATCAAACAACACGCTTACCGCCTCTGGCATGCTATCTCTGATAAAAAACCCAGTACCGCCCGTGGTAATCACCGCATGCACGTTTGGATCGGCAATCCAGCCACTAACGACCGCTCGAATCTGATAGATATCATCGGTGATAAGCTTACGATCAGCCAAATGATGACCTGCCTCGGTTAAGCTATCTACTAAATACTGACCCGAGGTATCTTCTGCCAGCGTACGACTGTCAGAAACGGTCAAAATAGCAAGGTTAAGGGGTATAAAATTAGCAGCAGGCTTACTCATAAAAGTTCCTAATAAAATACAGACTTTAATTATTCAAAAAGTGGCGACTAGGGCGTGTTTGAGCATTCGACCGTGGCACTGACAGAGACTACTTTTTAGGCAATTTGCAGATAAAAATAGCAAGCTTAGTTACTCTAAGGGTCTATTTTTATCAATAAAGTGGCAAAAAATAGTCCTGTCCTGCAAGGCTGATGCTAAAATCGCCCTAGTCGTTGTAAAAATCTAGCCAAGGCGTCTGCATTACCTGCAATTTTCACTTAGACTAGAAATATTTTAGCTATCAGCAGTGCCTTCTTGTGAATGCTCAAACACGCCCTAACCTAACCACCGATAATCGATAGATTATGCATGATGCCGCTATTGGACTCATGCAAATGATGATGCTCAGGTTTGATCGGCATAAAGCTATGTAACGTATCGACCAACCCTCGTACATCGTTGCTTTGTAAGTGTTGGCGAATATCGTAGTTGCCTTGGTCAAACAAGCACAGATGCACTTTGCCTTTGCTGCTGACTCGCAAACGATTGCAAGTATCACAAAAGTGCGCCGCATAAGGGGCAATCATACCGATGCGACCTAGATAATCTGGATGACTATACTCAACCGCTGGACCATCGCTACTACCGCGCTCGTGAGGTTGCCAGCCGTGCTCTAATAGGTAATCGATGATGGTATCGGAATGGGCATGCTGGGCAAAAAACAGATCACTGTTATCACTGGTTTGCATAAATTCTATGAAGCGATAAGTAACGGGTCTATCTTTGACATAGTCGATAGCGGTTATCAGATTTTCAAAGGCGGTTTCTGCCATTAACACACCGTTAATCTTAAGTTTGATATCTGTGGTCGTAAGCAAGGTATCCATATCAGCGAGCAGCTGCGGCAAAGTATTAAAGCCTGTCATCTTATGAAAGGTAGCGGCGTCAAAGCTGTCCATGCTGATATTAAGCTGATCAAGACCAGCCGCTTGCCAACTAGGTAGATGTTTACCCAGCTTATAACCGTTACTGGTCATGGCAACGGTTTCTATGCCCGGTGTCTGTTTAATGGTTTGGATAATCTCGACCACGTCACGGCGAATGGAGGGTTCACCGCCTGTGATTCTGACCTTTTTGGTGCCAACTTGAGCAAAACCGTGAATAAGCGTAGCAATCTCAGGAATACTAAGCTCGTCATCAGGGCGCTTGCCTTGGTAGCCATTGGGCAGGCAATACTCACAGCGAAAATTGCAAAAGTCGGTAATAGATAGCCGCAAGTAAGTCAAACGACGGGCAAAGCCGTCCGTTAAAGGCTTAGTGTCTAAATGCTCTGCAGAACTGGCAGGCGCAGCGAAAGACGACGCCTCAAAGCTATCAGCTATAGCGGACGTGGCTGGCGAATACAGTTGAGCACTGCTTAGGTTAAGAGTATCGTCATTCATAATTTACTACCATCGGTATTGCTAGTTGTAAACGCTACTTGCGCTTATCGTCTATCACCCTATTGTACCGTTTACCCGCAACTTTTCTTGTAGTGATCTTTAAGTGAATTGGCAAACACATAATCAACTATTCGATGAATAATTAATTTTGTAGCCAAGGAAAAGGCTGCACCATCACCTCACTATTTGCTGCGACATCGCCGCTGTCTTTGTCCAACACGACAAAACAGTTGGCAAGACTAAGCTGTTTGATTCTATGTGATTGCTGTTTTGAGAAACACTCAACTTCATACTCGCCTGCCGCGCTTTGCGACAATACACCGCGCTGGAAGTCCTTGCGACCGACGGATTTTTTGATGTCATTTATCAGTGTGGCTTTGACATTTATTTGCATCAGTTGCTCAGATACGCTAGCGCCTGATAGTTGCCACAACGCTGGAATCACAAATTGTAGCGCGCCTACGACTGTAGATAATGGGTTACCTGGCAAGCCAAAGTACAATACAGGCTTATCTAAATCTTTGTTTAATTCACCAAACACAAAGGGCTTACCAGGCTTCATCGCCACTTTATAGTGGTTAATCTGACCCAATTGCTCAATCACTGTGGTCAAAAAATCATAATCGCCCACTGACACGCCAGCGGTAGAGATTAGCACATCACAGTCTTGCATAGCCTCATTGATAGCAGCTGTGGTCTTATCCAAATTATCAGGGATAATGCCATAATCGCGGACGCTAATCGGCAAATCCGCCAGCAAAGTCTTTAGTGTTGGGGTGTTGGAGTTATATATTTGCGCAAGACTTGTCAGCTCATCACCAACAGCAACGAGCTCGTCCCCTGTCGCGAGCACCCCTACGATAAGCGGCTCAAAGACATTAACTTGGCTCACACCTAAATTGGCAAGTAGGCTGATATCCGTAGGGTTAAGGCGCTTACCGACTTTTAAGACCGCTTCACCTTGCTCTATTTCTTCGCCTTGCTTGCGAATATTGCTATCGATGTGAGCCGTTTGCGTGAGCGTAATGGCGTAAGGCTTTGATTTATCAAGCGTGTCTTTTATTTCTGCAAAGTTGGTGTTCTCTTGCATGATGACAGTATCACAGCTATCAGGCACCACCGCCCCTGTAAAAATACGCACACCTTGCCCTGCTGCTAATTCGCCAGTAAAAGCGCTGCCCGCTTGTGACTCACCGATGATCTCGATAGAACTATCTGCCGATAGTGTGCTGCCTTGAGCGATAGCATAACCATCCATCGCCGATACATTTTGTCTGGGTACATCAAAGTTTGAGGCAATATCTTGCGCTAGTATCTGATTGCGGCTGTCTTGCAAAGCGCACGTTTTAATAGCTCTCTGCTTTAGAGAAAAATCGTTATTATTATAATCCTCTACGCGCTGTTTTATCGCTGATTGCAAGGCTTCCATGGTAATCATAAAAATACTCTTTTCTATTTATAGTACTAAACTTATAGTATTGAACTTATTGTATTAAACATTAAAAACTGCGCTATAAAAATTACTTTGTACTAACTATAGTTAATTCAATATAAAAACGATACAGCGAGATGAAAATTTGCTTTTCTTGCGTGCTGTGCCTACGCCGACAAAGGCTGCGAAAAACAAATTTTTATCAAGCAACTTGGTAGCTACCTATCTAATTTATTTGGATTCGACTATATCAAGCCATCTTTGCGCTCTAGCATGAGCGAGTTGGTAAGGGGTGTCAATATCATAGCTAAGTTGAGGATTAATAACGCTGCTAATTTGGTCAGCTGGTAGACCTCTGATTAAGTGACGTAGGCCTTTATCCCCTGTTAGTAGTGCCTGCCATTGATTTAGTAGCTCATAATCAATGACTAACGGCAGTCCAACGATATCTTTTTTGACGGTATTATGAGCCACTGTTCTATCTGAAGTTTGCTCATCGCTCCAGTTATTTAAACTGCTGTATCTGCTAGCAACTACTCTTTGCGATGCTACCAGCAAGGCTTGCAAATGCTCTTTATCGAGTAAGATTTGATCAATACCCATAATCAATACTCTATTGATTGATAAACTATCATTGCTGTCTAAATGATTTAACGCCTCAACACCTAAGTACAAACTATGCGCCATACCTATATCAGGTGTTGGGTTTGTAATCCTATGCACATTATCCTGCTGATCGATCATACCTTTAATAGCAGTATCTATTGACAGATTGCCTTGAGGGGTAACCATCACAATAACTTGCGGCTGAGTCGCTAAGGCCAGCTGAGTCATATAGCAGATTAAGGGTTCGCCCTCTTTTTTAAGTAGCTGTTTTGTTTGACCTAAACGCTGACTGAGACCACTTGCCAAAATAATAACGGCATGGTTTTGCATCATCATGCGTGGCTCATCATAGCTATATCGTTATTTGCTAAATCTATATGTTGAGCTGGCGGTGCTTGATTATGCATAACTGCGTTAATCTGCGCCATGATACCCAGTGCTAAAGCTTCGGGCCCATCGCCACCCAGCTTATAGCCAATAGGATAATGCAGCTTATCGATACCCTCATTTAAAACACTAGCATCAGATTTAGTAGCTTTAATCTCATCAATTAGACGCTCGGTACGATAGCGCGGGCCCAATTGTCCCAGATATTTATGGTTGACACCTGTCAATAATGCAGCAAGGCGAGCACGGTCTTGACTAAGGCTATGCGACATTAGAGCGACGGCAGCGTTTTCGCTGAGTTTGAGCAAGGTATCAGTATCGTCTAACGCTAGCGGCAGCACTTCATCTGCCTGCGGGAAACGTATCCGCGTAGCATATTGCGCGCGACTATCTACGACGGTGACATGCCAGTCTTGCAACTTTGCCATGGTGACCAGTGGCATCACATCATTGCCTGCGCCGCATATCAATAGACGGACTTGCGGCTCTAATCGTTGCATGAGCCACTCTGTGGTTGGCTGTTTATTATCTTCACTTTTTATAATCAGGTATTTAGTATGGTTATTACCTAGTTTGTGCTGAGCTAATTTTTTGGCAGTACTATTAATTAGGCTTAAATCAGTTTGCTCAAAGCTATCGTGAGCATTTATAAAAAGATCTGATGCTATCTTTGGCTGAGTATCGTCATCCAAATGAAGGCGCATACCGATTTGCATCTGACTCTCAGAAGCATTATCAGTACGAATCAACGTCGCTATCGTAACGGGCTGCTGGGTATGTCGAACTTGCCTGATGATGTCTAATAGCGCCGTCGCTGTCCTTAAGCGCTCAAACAGCACATGCACCCGTCCGTTGCACCCTAAGCCAAAATTTAGCTCATCTAAATCAAGATCATAGTCGTCATCTAAATCTGCTTCTACAGAATCATCTGGCGCTATCGTTTCACTAGCTACAGTTTTATTAATACGAGCGTGGGCTTCACCGCTTTGCGTATATTCAATATCATCGCCCGTTTGATAGACTTGTACGCTTGCGCCATTGCGAGTAAGCCAAAAGGCGCGTTTGATAATATGCGGCTCAAGGCAGCCACCACTAATCATGCCAATAGAGCGTCCATCCTCGCAAATAAGCATCATCGCGCCCGCACGGCGATACGCTGAGCCTTCGGTGCGTACGACCGTTGCCAGTACAGCATCAACATTTTGACTTTGAGCAACACTTGCTAATTTGAGGATATCAGCGATTTGGTTCATAGTTTAATTCATTCTTTTAAAAAACAAATAAAACCTGCTTAATATTAAAGATAATAATGAGCAGGTTTTAAAGGATGGTCAAAGACGAGTTCGGACTTGAGGTTACTCAGGCATATCTGCTAAAAGCTTATCTAGAGTAATCGGAAAGTCATATACACGCACGCCAACAGCATTATAAATCGCATTTGCAACCGCTGCCGCTGATCCAGAGATTGCCGTCTCACCAATACCCTTAATATGCATAGGGTTGGTGTATGGGTCGTCCTCTTCTAAAAGAATAACATCCAGTTGCGGTACATCTAGATTGACAGGAACATGGTACTCCGCCAAGTCATGATTGCACAGTCGGCCGTCGCGTTTATCATGGATAACTTCTTCCATTAAAGCAGAACCAATACCAAATATCATACCGCCATAGCACTGCGAGGTCGCCGTTTTGTGATTAAGAATACGTCCAGCAGCATATACTCCAGTCATGCGCTTAACTCGAATCTCACCGGTAAATCTATGCACGGCAACTTCAGCGAAATTGGCACCGAAAGAGGCTTGACGGTAGTTTTTACCGTTTTTGCCTGGTTTGATCTGACCTTTAGCACTGATTTCTCGCTCCTCATATTCAGCGATGATATCAGCTAAGGCGTACGATTGCGCTTTGCTAAAGTCGTATTGCTCATTTGCAGGTTTTAATTCAGGAAGCGGCATACCTGTCTTTGCCGACACTTTATCTGCCAAGTCTGCAGCTTTATTTACCAAGCCTGATACTTTATCTACCACGCTTTTATCGACTACTCCTTTTTCCACCAAGTTTTCATCGACAAAGTCTGCTACTTTTTCTCTACTTGCTCCAATAGCGGCTTCTGCCTTGCTAGGCTGATGCTCACCTGCTTTTTTGATCTGACCGTTATCTAGGCGAATAGTATCGGCATGAAGTCCTACTTTTTTTGCAAGCATTTCGCGTAGCTGCTCGCAAGCTAAATAGACACCACTACCTGCACTCGCAGCACCAAAGCTACCGCCAGAACCAGAGGCGGCTGGCAAATCACTATCGCCGAGCTTCATCTCAACGTGATCAATCGGCAGTCCTAACAGCTCAGCTGCAATTTGAGAAAACACCGTATAGGAACCCGTACCGATGTCGGTCATGTCCGTCTCGATGATGGCTCGAACGCCAAGCTCTTTAGTATCATCTACTTGCAAGATTGCTCGTGCTTGAGAAGGTTGCAGCATATTACCACGAGAGGTTGCCGACATGCCCATCCCTATCCACCAATCGCCTTGTAGTTGACTGGCAGGTTGAGGGTTGTGCTTATCCCACCCAAATTGCTCTGCACCTTTTTCCATACAAGCGACTAGCTGACGAGTTGAGAATGGAATCTCTTCACTAGGATCTTCTTCGGGCTCATTGCGGCAGCGCAGCTCGATTGGATCAATCTTTAGCTGTGAGGCCAGCTCATCCATAGCACACTCAACCGCGATCATACCCACGGCTTCGCCTGGAGCACGCATAGAGCCTGATAGCACTTGATTCATATCTACCATCTGGTAGTGGACGCGGCGGTTTTCGCCACGATATAGATAATGGGTAGATAATGCCGTCGGCTCAAAAAATGCCTCTCCTGGCAAATTGCTAGTAGTAGTATCATGAATAAAGGTATTAATAATGCCTTCATTATCACAGCCAATAGCGATGCGCTGACGCGTGTTTGAGCGTCTAACAGTCGCCTCCATCACTTGTGGACGCGTCATTACAACCTGTACGGGACGCCCAACTTCTTTTGCAGCAATAGCAGCAGCAATAGACTCAGGCGCAATGCCAAGCTTACTCCCAAAGCCGCCACCGACATAATAGGAGATAAGATGTACCTGATCTTTATCTAAGTCTAGTGCATCCATAATCTGCTGTTTACAAGAAGCAATCATTTGGTTTGAAGAATACAGCGTTAGCTTATCATCTTCCCAAAACGCAAGCGTCGCATGCGGCTCCATAGCGGCGCTGTTTTGACTTGGCGTATGATAAAGGCAATCGAGGGTGACCTTAGAATCACTAAGCCCTTGCTCAGGGTCGCCTTGCTCAGCGTTTTTGTCTGAGCCCTTCTTTTCATCGACATCATGAGCGTTGGGCAGCTCTTGCTCAAAATCTACAGCGGCCTTGTCTGTCTCATCTTTATAAGTTACTTTGAGCGTTTTGGCCCCTTCTCTTGCCGCCTCAAACGTTTCGGCAACGACTACTGCGATAGGCTGACCGTGATAAAAAACTTCACTGACGCCTTGCGTCGGCGCTTTGGTCATACCGCCTTGCTGGGCATTGCGCAAAAACTGCTTGGGGTCGGTAACCACTTTAATAATACCCGGAATATCAGCAATCGACTCACTATCGATGTTCTCGACTTCGCCCTTGGCAATAGTGGCACCTACCAAGACGCCATATACCTGGTTATCTACTGAAATCTCTGCACTGTAAGCGGCTTGACCACTCACCTTTAGTGAGCCTTCAACTCTATTGATCGGCTTGCCTACCACATTGCTAGCCGTGTTGTCGAATAGGGTATCAACAGACTCGTTCATCGTCTCTTTATTGGTCGGTTCTGACGGTAATACGGTATCTAATAATGACATGATTATGCTCCCTCGCCTGCTAATGCACGGCCAATGACTTGTTTGAGTAGACGACGTGTAAGTGGTATCTTAAAGTCGTTTTGACCACTACCTTTGGCATTTTTTAGTAATAAGTCCGCAGCCTGCGCGATAATGTCATCATTGCCATCAGTGCTAGTTAACAAGGCTTCAACGTCCTCATTGCGCCATGGCTGAGTACCGATGCCACCAAAGGCTAAGCGTACGGTCGCCAAGTTTCCATCGTCATCAGTATCTACGACTGCAGCGCAAGAGACGAGTGCAAAAGCATAAGAAGCGCGATCTCGCACTTTGTCATAAGTGTGCATACCTTTAATAGGTGCTGGCAGAACGACATGAGTAATCAGCTCGCCTGACTCCAAAACGTTTTCGATATGCGGCGTATCTTTTGGCAGACAGTAAAAGTCTTTGACATCAATGTTGCGAGTTGAGCCATCTGCTTTGACCGTCTCGATAGTGGCATCTAATAAGCGCATGGCTACTGCCATATCGGAAGGATGCTGCGCGATACAAGAGTCGCTCGTGCCCAAAATCGCTAGAGTGCGGTTCTCGCCATTGATAGCAGGGCAACCTGATCCTGGATTGCGCTTATTGCAGGCGCTGTCAGTCTGATAAAAATAATAGCAGCGCGTCCGCTGTAAAAAATTACCGCCTGTGGTCGCTTTGTTGCGTAGCTGACCGGTCGCCCCTGCCAATATAGCGCGAGATAACACAGGATAATGAGCAATCACTTTAGGATGCGCAGCCAAGTCACTATTACTAACGAGGGTACCGATACGTAAACCACCATCTTCTGTGTCTTCTACTTGCGTAAGCTCTAAACGCGTAACATCAACCAGTTTAGTTGGAGTTTCAACTTCAAGCTTCATTAAATCAAGTAGATTGGTGCCGCCTGCGATAAAGGAAGCGTCTTTGGGAGTAGCAAACATAACCGCTTGCTGCGGCTCAAGGGCGCGAATATATTCAAAGCGTTTCATGAGCGGTCTCCTGATGTACGACTTGGCGTTGTATTATTTGGCTTACCTAGCTGGGTCTGACTTGGCGGCGGTGACCAGATGCCAGTGACTGCCTTTTTGCTTGTGTCATTCTTCGATGAGTCACCAGCTTGGTTTTGCAATACCTGTGAGATGGCGCTTACGATATTGGGATAAGCAGAGCAGCGACAAATATTACCGCTCATGCGCTCAGCGATTTCTTGTATAAGCTGCCCATCAGGGTTTTGCAAATCTTCACTGACATAGCTTGGCCAGTTTTGTTTGACCTCATCTATAAGCGCTGTCGCAGAACAGATCTGCCCAGGCGTACAATAGCCGCACTGAAACGCATCATGATCTTTAAAGGCTTGTTGCAACTCAGACAGCGACTCTGGCATACCGATACCTTCAATCGTCGTGATCTCATCACCATCATGCATGACGGCTAGAGTCAAACAAGCATTAATACGCTCACCATTGATGAGGATAGTACAAGCGCCGCATTGACCGTGATCGCAGCCCTTTTTGGGACCCGTTATTTGCAAGTGCTGACGACATAAATCAAGAAGAGTGGTACGAGGGTCAAGGTCATCGAATCGATGCTCTTGGTTGTTAATCGTTAACGTCAAATTAGACATGCTGGCTTCCCGCTGGCAGTTGGTTATTGTTTTTGGGTAAAGACATAAACGTGAGCTAAACATTTAGTAAGTTTATTATGACCTATCAATACGCTTACTGTGTTTTACCTTTGTAATACTTTTGAGCAAACTAAAATATTTAGGTAAATGACTACTCACAAAAAAAGCGCCATAAGCGCTTGAGGTTAAAGAGTCTTTACTCGTGTTTATTACAAAAGCAACTAAGCTTTGCTCATGATGTCAGCTTCACTAAGGCGTGATTTGGGCAAAGTCGCGTTATAGCCATCCCCGCTTCGATAACCTAGACTGACAACGCCAATTGAGCTAAATCCTTTAGTATTTAAATCCAGCTCTTCATCTAGCACTGCAAAATCTACTCCTTCCATCGGTGTTGCATCGATACCGAGCATAGCTGCCGCAAGTAGTAGCGACCCCATCGCAATGTGTACTTGCTGCGCTAACCAGTGTGCTTCATCTTTAGTTGCGTAGCGATGGTTATTGATAGACTTTTTGCGCTTAGCGTCCATTTGATCTTTGTGTTTGGGTTTAGTAAAGCGGTCATCGGCATCTTCTTTGTCTAGCACTTTTTGCAGATATTCATTGTCTGCATGCGCCAAACTGCAAAAGACAATAACGTGTGAGGCATCTCTTATCTTATGCGAGTTAGCCTCATGATGACCATCAGTCGCTTTAGCAATGCGCTCTTTACCCGCGTTATCATCAGCGATGACATAATGCCAAGGTTGAATGTTGGTCGCCGACGGGCTTAGACGTAACACGTCTTTTAAGCTCTGAAAATCAGCCGCTGATAATTTTTTGTTTGTATCATAGTCCTTAACGCTATAACGCCAAGTCATAACCTCAGATAAATCTGTTAACTCATGCGCCATCGTTTTATGACCTTTTTAGTTATTATTTACTCGTATCATAGCCTGCGTAGTAAGTTACTCTGTCCTGGCGCAAAAATCCCGCCAGTCCCAATCCGTAACGCTCTGCAACGCGCACCGCTGTACTGGTTGGCGCTGACATACCTACTAACCAAGGCAGGCGCATACGGATAGATTTTTGTACCAGCTCAATAGATAAGCGCGAGGTCATCACCACACAATCGATGTCGGCCTTTTGCCGAAGTTGCCAGCCAATCAGTTTATCAAGAGCATTATGACGTCCAACATCTTCAAAAAGATACAATTGACCCTCATAAACTGTCGCCGCCGCATGCACAGCGCCTGTCAATTGATGAGTATGTTGGGCCATATCGATCTTCGCTCGTATTGCCAGCAAAGTATCTAACTCTGGACGTGAGCTTGGCTTGGCATTAGAGGTTACTGAACCCTGATAAGCACTCAGATCAGGCAGTGCTTGAGCAAGTCCTGTGATACCGCACATACCGCAGCCCGTTCGGCCTGCTAATTGGCGCTTTTGTGCTTGAATACGCTGATGACAGCGCTGATTGAGTACCAGCTCTACCACGTAAATATCATAATCTAACAAATGCTCTAATGACTGTGTACTATCACTATGACTGTCGCTAAAGGATGTAAAACTGGCGCTATCGGTCAGTTGCGTAACGTCCCAATCGAGTAAGTCTCGACTGTGATCGATCAGCCCTTCACTAAACAAAAACCCAACAGCCAGATACTCTAACTGTTGGGGACTTGCCATCAATACAGCGTAGTGAATACCATTAATCACAATAGAGACAGCAGCTTCGACAGCTAAGCTTGCCTGCCGACTATCGATATCGAATTCATCTATTGCACTTATCGACCCTGCACTGAGCGATTCGTCAAAATTACTCTTTGTGTCTTTAGCCTTTAAGTAATAGTGTTTATGCGTTAAATGATGACGTGACAAAGGCGATACTGATGTCAATACGCGCGCGGTCTCAAGGTCTATATCAATACTCATAACTACTCATGCACATATAAACGACATTATAAAATAGCGCCCTGATCACTGTTTATCTCATTACGCGGGTACTGCTAAACTCATATCTTCAGCAGTTTTGTCTTTACTAGTCTGCTGTATCATAGCCATTTTTTCTAAGACAACCGTTGCCGATTTATACGCTGGTATATGCGAGTCTGGTGCTTGAGTGTCTAGATCAAATAGATCATTGCACTCAGGATAATAGGTAGCGACTGCATTGGCGGCGATGTCCATCTCTGTCAATACCAGTGGTCCCAATACGCGCTTCTCGCCGCTACTGGTCTCACGAGTAATCTGAACTTTATCGCCTTTGCTCCAGCCTAGTCGGCTTATCTCATCAGGATGCATAAACAGCACATCACGGCGATCAGTTTGACGATAGCGATCTTTGTAGCCAAATATCATGGTATTAAACTGATCATGACTGCGTACGCTGGTTAATTGCCAAACCTGCTGCTTGCGGTTTTGACTATCGATAATGCTGTTGGCACCTTTATTAAGGGCAGAGGTTTTCGATTGCATCTGTTCTGCGACAAAGGTGATTGGATACTTGGGCACTTCAAACTGCGCCTTTTTACTGTCGGTATTCCAAACACGATGACGCGCAGGATGATACAGATGAAAACCACGATCAGCGGCGCGTACACGGTAGTTGAAATTCTCAAAACCGTCGATAGCTTGGGCGACGTAATCACGAATGATATCGAAGTCCTCACCCATCTTTTGCCAAGGAATGTCGAACTTACCGCCCAGTACATGAGTTGCCATGTCAGCGACAATCTGCACCTCAGATTTAAGCGTATCACTGATCGGCTTGAGATTACCCTTAGAGCGCGCAATCTGGCACATCGAGTCCTCTGTTGTAACGAACTGCTCGCCTTTACTGGTGATAATTTTTTCGGTACGGCTGATACAAGGCAAGATAATATTGTTAGCGCCAGGGTGCAGCATAGTGCCATTGAGCTTTGTCGCGACAAAGACGTTGAGCTCAGTGGTGGTCAATGCCTGCTGGATTGCACTCATATCGGGCGCGGCTACCGCATAGTTACCACCCATACTCACAAAGGCTTTAAGCTTACCTGCAATCAAAGCTTTGGCACCTGCAACGACATCAAAACCATCTTCACGAGGCATCGGCTGCTTAAACACGCGCTCAAGACTATCGAGTAGTTTTTGATCTGGGCGCTCATGGACACCCATAGTGCGATCGCCCTGTACATTGGAGTGACCACGCACTGGAGACGCGCCAGCGCCTTCGATACCTATCATACCCATCAGTAGTAGCAAGTTGGTGATCATCGCTACATTATCATCACCTTGAACGTGCTGAGTAATACCCATGCCCCATGTACAGATAGTCGCTGGACTATCGGCAACTAAGCGTGCAACCTCAATGATTTGCGCTTGATCAATACCTGAACCGCGCTCAATATCTGCCCATGACTGCTCTGTGAGCCACTGCTGTAGTGCCTCAAACCCTGAGGTATGCTCAGCGATAAAATCAGTATTTATCTTATCATTCTCAAGTAGCCATTTTGCAATACCTGTCAAGAGCGCCGCATCCCCTCCGATCTGGATCTGGATCACATCATCGACCAAATCATCACTCTGACCTGCTGCCATGTGCGTCGGCTTTTGCGGATTTCTAAAGGCGCTTAGCCCCTGCTCACGCATTGGATTGACCGAGAGTATCTTGCAGCCTTGCTTATGGGCGTGTGCGAGCATCTCAAGCATACGCGGATGGTTGGTCGCAGGGTTTTGACCGAACATAATGATCAGGCGCGCCCGCTCAAAATCCTCTAGCATTACCGTCGCCTTACCTACGCCCAGCTGACGACCAAGCATCACTGAGGTTGGCTCGTGACACATATTGGAGCAATCGGGCATATTGTTAGTGCCAAATAGACGCACAAACAACTGATAAAGAAAAGCGGGCTCATTGGTTACGCGCCCTGAGGTGTAAAACAGCGCCTCATCAGGAGAGTCCAATTGATTAAGCTGACTTGCAATCCGCTTAAAAGCGGCGTCCCAAGAGATAGGCACATAACGATCTTGCGCCGCATCATACGCCATTGGTTCTGACAAGCGTCCGCTGTGCTCAAGCTCATAACCTGTCCAGCTTTGCAGCGCGGTTACCGTATGCTTGGCAAAAAACGCCGCATCGGCTTTAGTAGACATGGTCTCACTAGCAATAACTTTAAACCCTGTCTCACAGACATCTAAAGTCTTGTGCGTCTTGTGATCAGGCCACGCGCAACCCGGGCAATCAAAGCCGCCATTGGGCTGATTGCTCATCAGTACGCTCATGCTCCCGCGCAAAAATGCTTTGTAATCCATAAGTTTACGAGTCGATGCGACCAGCGCAGGCCAACCGGCTGCAGGATGGGCATAAATAGGAATCTTGCGCATAGGAGACCTCATGTCATTTGTGTCATTAAAATATGATAAAACGTAAACGCTGAATCAAAAACAGCTGTACTAACCAGTATTCAACGTAAACTTAAAAATAGCCAGTAGAAATCTAGTCATTTGGCTACTTTTTCACAAAAGTAAACGTGATGTGCAAGATAAATAACCTATAGCAAAAAGAAAAAGCGCTAAACCTAAAAACCTGGGACGTCTGATAGTCTGTTAATTATTAATTTGTCTCATTTAACCTGCGCATACCCTACAATGATTGTCCTTTTTAAATTTTATGTTGTGTTGACTCAGGTGTCTGCAATCCCAATTGAGCAGTTGACCTGATAAGGGATTAACGCCTAGTCCTAGATATTGCAACGCAAGATTGGCTTGCATATTGCCCATGACCGTTGTGGTACTAGCGAGCACACCCGAGCTGGCACAATTTTGCGCGGTGCTATTATTCGATAACGTCTCACCAAACACGCAGTAATAGCATCCCGTTTCTTTGTACGGCTCATACAGAGCAAGCTGTCCTGTCATAGCAATCGCTGAGGCCGAGAGCAGTGGCAAACGCTGTATTACGCTAATCTCATTTAGCAGCTCACGAATAGCAAAATTATCAGTGCAATCAAGCAGTAAAATATTTGAGTGATTATCGATATTAGCAGAGGATAAGAGGGTTTTTTTCTGCGCTATAAAGGCAAGCAAATTGTCTGTTGATTGCGCATGTATACGCTCGGTACTATAGCTGACTTCAATCAAAGGGTTAATCTGCTGTAGTGCCTGACAAGCGGTCTTGGCCTTATTATGTCCGATGTCTTTTGCGGTAAATAACGTTTGCCGCTGTAAGTTGCTCATCTCAATCACGTCATCATCGATTAGATGAATATGACCAACCCCTGCCCGCGCTAAGGTCTCAGATGCCGGACACCCCAAGCCGCCTGCGCCAATGATGATTGCCGTACTGGACTTGAGACGTAGCTGAGCACTGATATCCCAACCACTGAGTAACACTTGACGGGCGTAACGCATGAGTTCATCATCAGTTAGCATAAGCTCTGCTGACGTTGTCTCTAGCGCTGTCTGCGGCATTATTCGCTGCGTTAAATCTGACATTGAACTCTCTTTATTCTAAGGTACATAGGACATTGTACAATAGGCGTAGCAGTTTATGATTGATATTAGTATGCTCTTTTATTGTGATAATGCCTGAATAGTTAAATAAACGCTTGCAAAGTCGCTAAAACTTGCTAAAATGCTCATCCTAAATAGGCGTATAGCTCAGTTGGTTAGAGCGCTACCTTGACATGGTAGAGGTCAGCAGTTCGAATCTGCTTATGCCTACCAAATTTAGAAAGCCCCAGTTTAACGACTGGGGCTTTTTTTCGTCTGTAGGATATGGGCTGTAGGGGAAAATTCTTGCTTACATCGACTCATAGTCATGATTACGCAATCAGATTTAAATCATTTAAAAATATGACGGTGACCAGCGTTAAAAAACTATTGAAATTAAACCTCTATTTTCGACCTCTACTGTAAACTTATTAAGAAATACAGACGTGCTGGCCTCGCAGCTAGCACCGACGCTATAGCATTATAATAAGGAGAATTATTCTTGTCTTGCAAAGCGAAATCGATAATTAATCGACTTTTGACGCTTCTCAGGTTTAATATATCCAGACTACATAGTGCAATGGATGATGTCTCACCTTTTGACTATGAAAAGCGGTATGATAGTCATTTAACCCTGTCAGGCATCGCTGCCTGTCTCAGACTCTGCTATAGTCGGAGCGTCTCTTTGCAACATTTGATTAACCTGCGCAGCAGCGCTGTTGGCTTGCGCCAATCAGAAAGCCCCACGCGATCGTTAGCTCACTAGAACAATACCCTTAGGGAGTTCAAATATGATCCTCAAACTTGACGTCAAACTTCATTATCGGCTCGCCGCGCCGATGGACCTTTTGCTTCAGATCGAAGCCGCTGATCTTGTGGATCAGCAGGTACGTTCGGCCGAGATTTGGACATCAGACGTTGCGCATTTTTCACGAGTTGGCGCCGATGATGGCATAGGAGAGCGGATTTGGATCCGTGCTGACGGGGATTTTAGCTGCACTTACCTCGCAGAAATTGCCATTGACCGTCCTGCTTTGGATATATCAGCACTACACCAAGTGCCCCTCCATCGTTTGCCCGGAGAGACGATCAAGCATTTGATGCCGTCGCGCTATTGCCCGTCAGACCAGTTCCAAGCCTTTGTGGACGCCGAGTTTGGTGATCTTGCTGGCGGCGCACGGATTGCCGCGATGCGCAATTGGATCGAATCAAATTTTAGCTATGTGTCCGGATCGAGCCATGCACAAACTACCGCGCTCGATAGCTTTGTTCAACGTCAGGGCGTATGCCGCGATTTTGCGCATGTTCTTGTGACCCTAGCGCGCGCGTCGTCGATACCCGCTAGGTTCGCGAGCGTTTATGCGCCCGATGTGAAGCCGCAAGACTTTCATGCCGTGGCTGAGGTCTATCTTGAGGG